>NZ_RZTC01000172.1:0-4616 GCF_004023165.1 Mesorhizobium sp. M7A.F.Ca.MR.176.00.0.0
CTCCGGCCTCGCCGTCAACGATCTCGCCGCCGATGTCTCGATTGCCGGCGGCGTCGCCAGGATCAACCGGTTGACCGGAACGCTGTCGACGCGCGGCAGCCTGTCGGCCAGCGGCACGGTCGGCATCAACCCGGCGCAGGGTTTTCCGGCCGATTTGTCGATCAAGCTGGTCGACGGCCGCTATACGGACGGAAGGGTGGTGACCGCCAATCTCGGCGGCGACCTTACGATCAAGGGACCGCTGACCTCCGCACCGGTCATTGCCGGCACCGTCAATCTCGCCAAGACGGTGATCACTGTTCCGGACAAATTGCCGGGCTCGCTGGCGGCGCTCGACGTCAAGCACAAGAACGCGCCAGGTGCGGTAAAGGCGCAGGACAAGGCGCTGCGGCCGCCGACGACCAGCGGCAAGGGCGGCGGTAGCGGCCTTGCGCTCGATGTCACGGTCAACGCGCCGAACCAGATCTTCATCCAGGGCAGGGGCGTCGATGCCGAACTTGGCGGCTCGCTGAAGCTGACCGGCCCGGCCTCGTCGCCGCAAGCGGTCGGCACCTTCACCCTGCAGCGCGGACGGCTGTCGATTCTCGGCAAGCGGCTGACCTTCACCGAAGGCACGGTCGGATTTTCCGGCTCGCTGGTGCCCTATCTCAATTTGACGGCGACTACGACGACGACCGGCGCCACCGTCACCATCGTGGTGTCGGGCGAGGCGACCAATCCGAAGTTCACCTTCTCCTCGGTGCCGGCGCTGCCCGAGGACGAGGTGCTGGCGCAATTGATCTTCGGGCGCTCGATGTCGAACCTGTCGCCGCTGCAGATCGCCCAGTTGGCCGAGGCCGCCGGGCAACTGGCCGGCGTCGGCGGCTCGACGTCGCTGCTGGAAAACCTGCGCAGCGCCATTGGTGTCGACGACCTCGACGTCACCACCGACGACCAGGGCGGCACGGCGGTTTCGGCGGGCAAATACCTCAACGACCGCACCTATGTCACGATCCAGAAAGGCGACAAGCCGGGCTCGGGCAAGGCTACGATCGACCTCAATGTCGGACGCGGCGTCAAGCTGCGCGGCGAGGCCAACGATGCCGGCGAAGCCAAGGGCGGCATCTTCTACGAGAAGGAATACTGATAGTTCGGCAGGACTTTTGGCCTCATGATGGATCGATTCTGGCGCTGTCCGGGCTGGAGTAAATGTCTCAGTTTAATCGACTACCGAGATTCCAGAAGAATCCGTCGGACAGTAGCAAATTTGCGCCAAGACTGTCGTTATCACGCGAACCGCTCCCCTTTCAAAGTTGCACATTCCCTAACATGTTCTCAATCCACGCCGTCTTTGACATCATGGCCTGGATGCGGAATGTTAAAAGGCGGAAAGCCAACAATGGGAGTTAAGTCATGACAATTTATAAGAGTAATGGCGATCGCGTTCCGGATCACATCCTGGCCATGGCCGAAGAAGCCAAGGCAGGCAAGGTGGATCGCCGCGAATTCCTGGCCATGGCCAGCGTCTTCGGTGCATCGACGGCAATGGCTTACGGCTTGCTCGGCCTCGCCGATCCGACGCCGGCGAAGGCCGAAGAGGTAAAGGGCAAGAAGGGCGGCACGCTGAAGATCGCCCAGTGGATTAAGGATCCCAAGGACCCGCGCAAGGCCGACTGGTCGGAAATCGCCAATGCCGAGCGCCAGGCGCTCGAGCCGTTGGTCAAGTACACGTCCGAATACACGTTCCGACCTTATCTGCTGGAAAGCTGGGACGTCAACGACGATGCCACGCAGTACACGCTGCATGTGCGCAAGGGCGTCACCTGGTCGAATGGCGATGCCTTCACCTCCGCCGACGTCGTCTTCAACCTGAAGCGTTGGGCCGACAAGAAAGCCGAAGGCAATTCCATGCCAGGCCGTCTTGGCTCGCTGGTCAAGGACGACAAGCTCGACGAAAGCGCCGTGACCATGCCGGACGACCACACGGTCGTGCTGAAGCTCACCAAGCCGGACATCGCGCTGATTCCGAACATGTGCGACTATCCCGGCCTCATCGTCCACAAGACCTTCGATGAGAAGGGCGGCGACTTCAAGGCCTGCCCGATCGGCACCGGTCCGTTCGAACTCGTCTCCTACGATGTCGGTCAGAAGGTGGTCTACAAGCGCCGCACCGACGACAAGTGGTGGGACGGCGAAGTGTTCCTCGACGGCCTGGAATTCATCGACTACGGCACCGATCCGGCGGCCATGGTCAGCGCTTTCGAAGCCGGCGAAGTGCACACCAATTTCGAGACTTCGGCCGACTACGTGTCGATCCTCGACGGCATGGACCTGGTGAAGTCGGAAATCGTCACCGCGTCGACCATCGTCTGCCGCACCAACGTCAACAACAAGCCCTATGGCGACCAGAAGGTGCGCAACGCGCTGCAGCTTGCGGTCGACAACAATGTCGTCTTGCAGCTCGGCTACGGCAATGCCGGTTCGGTCGCCGAAAACCACCATGTCTGCTCGATCCATCCGGAATATTACGAGCTGCCCAAGGTTGCCCGTGATCCGGCCAAGGCAAAGGCGCTGATGGCGGAAGCCGGCCAGGCCGACTTCGAACACGAGCTGATCACCGTCGATGAAGACTGGCACAAGAATACCGGCGATGCGATCGCCGCCCAGCTGCGCGACGCCGGCATCAAGGTGAAGCGCACCGTTCTGCCGGGTTCGACGTTCTGGAACGACTGGACGAAGTATCCGCTGTCGATGACCAACTGGAACATGCGCCCGCTCGGCGTCCAGGTTCTGGCCATCGCCTATCGCACCGGCGAGGCCTGGAACGAGGCCGGCTGGTCGAATCCGGACTGGGACGCCAAGCTCAATGCGGCGCTCGCCGTTGCCGACGCCGCCAAGCGCAAGGAAATGATGAAGGACATCGAGCAGATCCTGCAGGATTCCGGCATCATGATCCAGCCGTACTGGCGCAAGCTCTACAGCCACTCGGTCAAGGCGGTGCAGAACTACAAGATGCACCCGACCTTCGAACGCGACTACGGCAAGGTCTGGCTCGAGCAGGCTTGATCGCATCGACATGGGGGAAGGGGATCGCTCCCTTCCTCGCTCTTCGCATCGTCCGTCCCTGCTGGTCCGCACTTTCTCAAAAAAGTTGCGGACTCGCGGGCAAGGCCATGCAACAAAAACAGGGTTGATCGCATCCGAAGGCCTGTTTGACAGCCAGCCCCGCCGGTTACGGCAGGGTTGGCTTTCATAGCCGGCTCAAACCCCAACCCATCGGCAGGGGGCCGCCATGCTTTCCTTCGTTATCAGGCGTCTTGGCACCATGGCATTGACGATGCTGTGCCTGACCATGGTCGTCTTCTTCCTGATCAACCTCGAACCCAATCTGAAGAAGCTGGCGATCAGCCAGACCGAAATGCATACGTCGGCCGAGCAGCTCGAGAGCTGGCTGGTCAACCATGGCTACCGGCAGAACTTCTTCGTCCGCTATGGGCAGTGGCTGGGTGTGGTGCCCAAGCAACCTGTTACAGACCCGGCGACCGGCAAGCCGGCGCAGCGTTTCTCCTTCTGCAACGATCCGCTCGTGCCGACCTTCGCCGGCGTTTTCCAGGGCGATTTCGGCTGCTCGACCAAGTTCAAGGCGACCGTCGCCTCAAAGCTGTTTCCGGCACTCGGCGCTACCGGCATCCTGATGTTCTGGGTGCTGGTGGTGATGGTGCCGATCTCGCTGCTGATCGGCATTCTGGCCGGCATGCGCGAGGGGTCGCGAACCGACCGGGTGCTCTCCGTGGCGTCGATCGCCTCGACGGCGACGCCTGAATATGTGTCGGGCGTTATCTTCACCGTCATCTTCGCCTCATGGCTAGGCTGGCTGAACGGCTCGGCGGCTTCGGCCAGCCAGGGCATCACCTTCTACAATTTCACTTTGCCGGTGATGACGCTGGCGATCTACGGCATCGGCTATATTGCGAGGATGACCCGCGCATCGATGGTCGAAGTGATGACGCAGCAATATATCCGCACTGCCAGGCTGAAGGGTCTTTCCTTCGGCAGCGTCGTGGTCAAACATGCCTTGCGCAACGCGCTGATCGCACCGTTCACCGTCATCATGCTGCAGTTCCCATGGCTGCTCACCGGCGTCGTCATCGTCGAGGTGATGTTCCGTTACCAGGGCTTCGGCTACACGCTGGTCGAGGCGGCCGGCAACAACGACATCGACCTTTTGCTCGGCTGCTCGCTGGTCTCGGTGTTCATCGTCCTGATCACGCAGCTCATTTCCGATGTCGGCTACGCATTTCTCAATCCGCGTATCAGAGTTCAGTAGGGAGCGAAGCGGATGCCGGTTCAATACATCAGTGGCTTCACCATCGTTCTCGAAGTGCTGTCGCGCTTCTGGCCGGTCTGGATCGCGCTCGTCATCGTCATGGGCGCGAGCTTCGCCTACAAGAAGAAGCTGGCGCTCTACGGCCAGCTGTTCGACAGCGGCGTCGGCATCGTCGGCGTCGGCATCTGCCTGTTCTGGCTGTTCACGGCGATCTTCGCCGCGACCATTTCTCCCTTCGACCCGCTGGCCCAGATTCCCATCATGAAGGATGTGCTGCCGGGCGCCGTCGAACCGAAATCGGGGCTGACTT
>NZ_RZTC01000172.1:4626-8322 GCF_004023165.1 Mesorhizobium sp. M7A.F.Ca.MR.176.00.0.0
CGCGACGTGTTTTCGCGCATGGTCTATGGCAGCCAGATCGTGTTGATCATCGCGCCTGCGGCAACCGGCTTCGCGCTGATGGTCGGCATCACGCTCGGCCTGCCGGCCGGCTATTATGGCGGCAAGATCGACACCGTACTGTCGTTCCTGGCCAACCTCGTGCTGGCCTTCCCGGTCATCCTGCTGTTCTACCTTTTGGTGACGCCGGGCATCATGGACACGCCGATCCCCTATGGCATGGCCGGCGTCTTCTTCCTGTTCCCGATCATCTTCTTCAGCGTGCTGTTCTGGACCCGCTACAAGAACCGGCCCGACCGGCTCTACATCCTGCTCGGCATCACCCTGATCCTCGGCGGCTGGATCTATGCCGGCCTGGTCTTCGACGCCGATCCGCTGAAGATCGTGCATATCGACCCCAACCAGCTCAATATCTTCGTGGCCGTGGTGTTCGCCTCCAGCCCCGGCGTGTTCCGCATCGTGCGTGGCCTGGTGATGGACATCAAGACGCGCGATTATGTGGCGGCGGCGCAGACGCGCGGTGAATCGCCCTGGTACATCATGCTGTGGGAGATCCTGCCCAATGCGCGCGGGCCACTGATCGTCGACGCCTGCCTGCGCATCGGCTACACCACGATCCTGCTCGGCACGCTCGGTTATTTCGGCCTTGGCCTGGCGCCGGAAAGTCCGGACTGGGGCACCGCGATCAAGGACGCCAGCCGCCTGCTGCGCTCCTTCATCCACCCGGCGTTACCGCCGACGATCGCACTGATGTCGTTCGTGCTGGGCTTGAACCTGCTCGCCGACTCGCTGCGCGAACAATCGATGAAAGACTGATCTCGGGTTTCGACCCGATGCGCCTGAGAGAAACAGGCCTAGAAGAACCAGGATTGGAGCGACCCATGAACGAGGCAGTTCGAAATCCCGCCACGCCAACCAATGGGCCGGCCAACGCGCCGATCATCGAGATCGAGAACCTGTCGATCTCCTTCTTCACCCGCAAGGGCGAGATTCCGGCGGTCATGGATTTTTCCTGCACCGTCATGCCGGGCGAGGCGATGGGCATCGTCGGCGAATCCGGCTGCGGCAAGTCGACCGTGTCGCTCGGCATCATGCGCGACCTCTCCAACATCGGGAAGATCGTCGGCGGCAAGATCAAGTTCCAGGGCAAGGACATGGGCGAGCTCTCCGACGAGGAGTTGCGCTCCATTCGCGGCAACAAGATCGCGATGATCTACCAGGAGCCGATGGCCAGCCTGAATCCGGCGATGAAAGTCGGGCAGCAGTTGATGGAAGTGCCGCTGATCCACGACAAGGTGTCGAAGGAAGAGGCCTATAAGCGCGCGATCGAAATGGTGCGCTCGGTCAAGCTGCCCGATCCCGAGCGCATGATGCGCTCCTATCCGCACCAGCTTTCGGGCGGCCAGCAGCAGCGTATCGTCATCGCCATGGCGCTGCTGTCGAAGCCGGCGCTGCTTTTGCTCGACGAACCGACGACGGCGCTCGACGTGACGGTGGAGGCCGGCATCGTCGATCTGGTCAAGGGGCTGGGCGAGAAGTTCGGCACCTCGATGATTTTCGTGTCGCATAATCTCGGCCTGATCCTCGAAACTTGCGACCGCATCACGGTGATGTATTCGGGTGAAGCGGTCGAGACGGGCAAGATCAAGGATGTGTTCGACCGGATGCGCCATCCCTATACGCAAGGGCTGTTCCGCTCGATCCCGCTGCCGGGCGCCGACAAGAACTCACGGCCGCTGATCTCGATTCCCGGCCAACTGCCGCTGCCGCACGAGCGGCCCAAGGGCTGCAATTTCGGCCCGCGCTGCCACCATTTCGTCGAGGGCGTCTGCAACGCCGCCGAAATCCCGATGATCGAGGTCGCTGGTCACGAAGGCCATTTCTCGCGCTGCGTGCGCTTCAATGAGATCGACTGGGAGGCGCTGCCGCCCGGCGCCAAGAAGGTCAATGAGCGCGTCGTGCCCGGTGCGCCGGTGCTCAAGATCGAGGACCTCAGAAAATACTACAGGGTCGGCGGCAACGAGGTGTTCGGCTCGAGCGAGGGCCGCGTCGTCAAGGCCAACGAGACGATCTCGTTCATGGCGCGCGAATCCGAGACGGTTGCCATCGTGGGCGAATCCGGCTGCGGAAAGTCGACGCTGGCCAAGGTGCTGCTCGGGCTGGAGACGGCAAGTGCCGGCACGGTGACGCTGGGCAACACGGAAATCCAGTCGACCGGCATCGAGAAACGGAGCGTCGACACGGTGTCGTCGATCCAGATGGTGTTCCAGAATCCGTTCGACACGCTCAATCCCAGCCATTCGGTCGGTTCGCAGATCATCCGCACGCTGGAGAAGTTCAACGTCGGCAAGACGGTTGCCGATCGCCGCAAGCGCATGCTGGAACTGCTCGACCTGGTGAAGCTGCCGCGGGCATTCGAAACCCGCAAGCCGCGCCAGCTATCGGGCGGCCAAAAGCAGCGCATCGGCGTGGCGCGCGCCTTTGCCGGTGACGCCAAGGTGGTGGTGGCCGACGAGCCGGTGTCGGCGCTCGACGTTTCGGTGCAGGCGGCGGTGACCGAACTGCTGATGGACATCCAGCGCAAGAACAAGACGACAATGCTGTTCATCAGCCATGATCTGTCGGTCGTGCGCTACATCGCCGACCGCGTCGTGGTCATGTATCTCGGCTATATTGTCGAGCAAGGCACGACCGACCAGATCTTCGCGCCGCCCTACCATCCCTATACCGAGGCACTGCTGTCGGCGATCCCGATCGCTGACACCAGCGTGGTCAAGCGGCACATCGTGCTGGAGGGCGACATTCCCTCGGCGATGAACCCACCGTCCGGCTGCCCGTTCCAGACCCGCTGCGGCTACAAGAAGCTGGTGCCTGACAATCTTTGCGAGACCAAGGTGCCACCGGTCAAGCATCTCGGCGGCGGCCATATGAGCCTGTGCTGGCTCTCCGACGACGTGCTGGCCAAGATGGAGCCGGTGATCAAGTTCGACAAGGAACACGCCGCGCATGAGGGTTTGCCGGAAGACGCGCCGCATGGCGACGGCCCCGGTTTTGCCGGCACGCCACCGAAGCGTCCGCGCGGCAAGACGGGCAGCGCGGCAGCCGATGCGGTGGGGCAGGCTGCCGAGGAGGCCGAAGCCGTTTCGAAAGCCCGCCGTCACGAGGTCCGCGACGAGGTTTCGGAAACCGGCCGTTCTCCAAAGCCGGGCAAGCCCAGGAAACCGAACTGACCGGCATCACGCAATTTCATATGCTGCGCCATGTGATGCGTGATGTTTGATGCTTGGAGGGAGGGCGAATTGTGAGAACGACACTTGCAATCGATGACGATGTCCTTCTTGCCGCCAAAGCTATGGCGCGGCAGCAGGATCGCAGTGTGGGCGAAGTCATTTCCGATCTGGTTCGCCGTTCGCTGCGTCCGCCGCAGGCGGGCGGGGAGCGCAACGGCATTCCCTTGCTTTCGTCGCGGCCCGGCGGGCCGATGGTCGATCTCGAAACGGTCAATGCGCTTCGCGACTAGCCGCGCTGGAACAGAGGATTTGGCAGGGTTGGGGATCTGTCGGCAGCAAGATGTCTTCCCTCGGTGGACCATCGCTGGCATTCGGGATTGGCTGGAGCCTCCCCAAACTTCGTCATCCTAGGGCGTAGCAGGAGCGAAGCTCCGTCGCGGAGACCCTG
>NZ_RZTC01000173.1:0-8256 GCF_004023165.1 Mesorhizobium sp. M7A.F.Ca.MR.176.00.0.0
CGGGTGGCCGCACTGCACATGATCGAACCTCGAGCGGAGCGGCCACAGGCGATCACGCTCGGCGCCGACAAGGCCTACGACGCGGAAGACGTCGTCAATGAGCTGCGCTCGATGAGGGTGACGCCGCATGTAGCGCAGAACACGAGCGGCCGCAGTTCGGCGATCGACGGGCGCACGACGCGGCTGGCGGCTATGCCGTCAGCCAGCGCATCCAGGAAACGCATCGAAGAGGCATTCGGTTGGATCAAGGTCGTGGCCGGCCAGCACAAGACCAGGTTCCGCGGCCGCGACCGTGTCGGATGGGCCTTCACCTTCGCAGCCGCCGCCTACAATCTGGTGCGACTGCCCAAGCTCATGGCGGAGACCGGCTGATGGCTAAGGTTCCCGGCTTCGCCAAGGCCTTTGCCGGCCGCTGGCGCATCGTCGAGATGGATGTTTGGGATAATGACTTCCTCGATCTCGTCGAGGAAGCGCATCTGACATTCAAAGGCTCGGCGGATGGCGAGATCGCCTTCGGCGCACTCAACGGCTTCCTCGATGTCCGATATGGCACCCGCGATGGCTCAGCCTGCGCGGAGTTCTCATGGGAGGGGCATGATGAGAATGACCCAGCCTGTGGCCGCGGCTGGGTTGTCTTTGGCACTGCAGGCCGCCTCGTCGGCCACTTCTACATCCACAACGCCGACGATTCAGGCTTCGTTTGCGAAAGAGCCTGATTCTTCAACAGCCTGCTAGGTTGCTCAAAAGGCCGGACACATATTGTAAACGGCGCAGACGGGGTGGTGAGCGGCCATTTGCCCTTGGCGATCTTCATTCAGCGAGGGGCAGAAACTTCACCATCCGACGTCGTTCTGCAGTCTCCGTTTCGACCACGAACCCCTCTCGTTCATAGAACTTTGAGGCGGGGTTCGTTGTCAAGACGCTGAGCCTGGTGGGATGGCCACGCTGAGCCCCTCTTCTCCCTTGCTGCTGTAATACCTGCGCGCCCATGCCGCGATTTCTGGAACGCTGTTTTTCGAGGAAGAGGTGGTCAGGCTGCCATGTGACGGCAATACATCCCACCCCCTTGCCATCCAGTTCGATGATGTCGTGCCCATCAAGAACAAGGGATTCGATCGTGTCGGACGGACGCCAATGGCCCAGCAAATCTCTTCGAGCCTGCATCGTTGCGGAAACGGCCCGAAGCCGATATTTCATGCTATATTCCTGACAAGAATGTAAACGTCTTGTGCCCGAATAATTCGGGCAGTGACAATTCCGCATTGTAAATCGGCGTGGCGCTTCGGCGCTGATCGGCGCTATTAGGCATTGAATTGGTGAGGGGCGGGTCACGTAGGGACGCCGATTCACGCCACTTCGGACTTTGACATCTCACGCAGCTCGGCGTTCCGGGATGAGGGGCGCGGCCAACTCGTGTATGCGAGCATTTGGACAAACCCGCCTGGCGATATCGCATAGATGCTGGTGATGTGTCAGATAGATTACCTGACCCACTTTCGCCATTGTGAACCGGCGCCACAGCGTGACCCCACCCGCCACTGAGATTTCAATGCCTTATCGTGCCGATCGGCGCGGAAACCCCACGCCGATTGACACCGGCGCCACCGCAAACAGCGTCTTCATCGGCACGGCGGTCGGCTTTATCGCCCCCCATCTTTGCCATCGCCACCCATGCAAAGGCGGCCGGCTTCAACGTCGCAACGCTTGGCCAAGCGCTGGTCGATCCGGCCGATATGCTTCGGCTTGGTGGTTGCGGGGGCTCATGACTGGCCATCGTTATGGAAAGGTGGACTTCGCTGCTCGAAGTCTCCAGCCTCTCCAAACCCTATGGCACTCAGGTCGGGTCAGGGGTCGAATTGGCAGGCAAGTCTCGACCGAGGCCGCTCCGCCATCACATCCCGTCGTCAACCTTTGTAGATGCCCGGGAAAACAATGTCCTGGTCGACGAGCACATTGAACTTGTACCCAGGGCGGATCTCGAGCGTCGGCTGCACGTCCATGTTCCTCTGGATGGTTCGATCGGCGACACGCCCGAATGTCTCGGCGAAGTTTCGTCTTGCGGCATCCGAGGCCGTGTCTTGCGTCGCGAGTGTGGAGCTGTGCGGGATTGCCATATCCATGCCGGTGCCGATCACCGCAACGAGGATGGCCGAACCGAAGGTCTGAAGCCACTTGCGGTCGATCTTGTCGCGGTAGCCGCTATAACCTTGAGCATCAGAGCCCGCCATGCCGCCGATCTGGAGCGTGGAGCCGTTCGGGAAGATGATGTCCGTCCAGACGACGAGCACGCGGCTCTGGCCGAACGACACCTTGCTGTCGTAGCGTCCGAACAACTTCGTTCCCTGTGGGATCAAAAGGCGATGTCCAGTTGCTGAATCATAGACGTTCTGGCTCACCTGGGCGGTGATGCGACCGGGAAGGTCGGAATTGATGCCGGTGATCAATGTCGCGGGAATAACCGAGCCACGCTTGAGCTCATATGGTGACTGCTGCGGCACAACACGGTTCGGCAGGTAGCCAAGCTCCTTGAGGTCCGCGTTGAAGAAATCCTCCTTGGCCTTCTGGGCATTTGGATCGACATTCTGCCCGCCGAGACCAGCGCGCAGAGCTGCCGCATATAGGTCGGACGCAGCACTAGTCGTCGTCGCGGTGGAGATTCCGTTCGTTGTCGTGGCGGCCGCAGCGGTCGTATCCCCTCCCCGACTGTCGAACTTGCCGCGGTCGACCGTGATCGGCGAGTCATAGGCCGCGTCATTAGCCTGAAGCCGGGCCATCCTCTGGCGATGGCGCTCCCGGAGATACTGTTCTTCCTGCTCTCGTTGCAGCCGGGCTCGCCAGACCTGTTCGGGCTCCAACTCCTGTGCCGGCCGTGCATCTTGCTGTGGCGTGAACGGGTTGACGGCGGGCTCTTTCTCAACTTGCGTCTCCACAGGTGTCGGCTGCAGCGTCGTTGATTGCTGTGGTTCTCCGATGATGGCGTCGCCTACACCTCGCTTAAGCTGGTCGGCGAAGGTCGAGGCCGGATTGCCGGAGCCATCGCCCGGGCCGGTGTTCTGGCGGACAAGCAGGCCGCGCGATGTGAGACCGTAGAAGATCACGCCGAGGAAGGCGATGACGAGCACGATCACGATGATGATCGGCAGTCGATTGATGCGCCGGATGCCGGCCTCGGAGTCCTTGTTGGGCGCACCGCCGAGCTTAAGAGATTGCACCATGGCTCCCCCTACCCGCGACGCATCGCGGAGAGCGGGCTCGCCGGCGATGCGCCCGTGGTAGTTACCTCATAGGCACGGCCGAGCTCGACACTGCTCGTCGACAGCCGCGCGAGGACCTGGCCCTCGAACAGCTCGACAACATAGGCAAGCGGGACGATCGTCGTGCCGCTGTCGGTTGTCTGGTCGGTGACGACCGCGTATCCCCACCCCTTGAGGGCCGCCTCCAGAGCTCGCCCGAAGGGCGAACCATCCTGCTTCAACGCGATGGTCCCAGTGCCTGGCCCGACGTGCTCGGCAAGGCGGCTCACCATATCGCCGGCGATCGAAGTTGCGGCCGGGCCGGAGATGTCGGCTGGCGCCTTGCTGGCGACGAGGTCGCCCGAGCCAAGGCTCTGGCAACCGGAAAGGAAAACCGCGAGTGTGACCGCGGCGGCGAGCGAGCGAAACGAGCGGAAGACAGACATCACCGCCTTCCCCGCCGGATCGTGACCTTCTCCTGTTTCCAGCCGACGCCGGAGACGAGTACAGCCTTATCGACATGATAGTCGACGATCATCATATCGTTCTTCATGCGATAGTTGACGATACGGTTCTGGCCGCCGGAGATGACGAAGAGGACCGGCGCGTCCTGGCCGGAGATCGAGCGTGGAAATTGGATGTAAGTCTTGATGCCATCGCTATAGACGCGGCTGGGCCGCCATCCGGCGCGACCCGAAATCGAATAGCCGAACTGCAACTGCTCGGCCGGAACCCCGGCGCCCGGAATCGTGCTCGCTTCCATGCGGGCGTTTATGTCGGCGAGCTTCGCGGACACGTCCTCGGGATATTCGAAGCCGACACGGGCCATGTACTGCGCCTGATGCGACTTGAGCTGGATGTGATAGGTGCGTCGAGAGGTCGTCACCACCATCGAGGTGACGATGCCAGGCTCGGAGGGCTTGACGATCAGGTGGACGGCCTGGCCGCCGTCGGCCCCGGAGGTCGCGGGTTCGATCTTCCAGCGGACCGTGTCGCCGACGAGAACATCGCGCACAGCCTCACCGGCCTCAAGCTCGATATCGCACACCTGCAGCGGCGAGCACACGACCGAGGGCTGGATCTCGCCGTAGAGAAAGACGACCTTTCCGTCCGCGCCTTTCGTGACAAGGCCGCGCGATCCACGCCACTGGCCGGAAATCCCGATGCCCTTCGCCTCATTGGCAGTCACCCCATCTGCGAGGGCTTCCGAAGAGAGGAGGAAGGGCGACCCCATCGCGATGGATACGATCACGATGGCGTTCAGCGTGGCCCGGGCTATTTTGGTTCTGAAGTTCATATGCGGGCCATGCCTTTCAAAGCTGCGCAGTCCAGTCGAAGTCGCGGAGATAGAGACCGATCGGGTTGAAGCGGATGATGGCCTCGTCCTGTGGAGGCGTAAGCGTGACGGTGGCGACGCCGCGGAACCGCCGAACGGCGGTCTCCTTGCCCTTGCGGTCGCGTTCGAACTCGGTCCAGTCAATCTGGTAGCTCTGGTTGGACAGCGCGACGATGTTGTTCACCTCTATGGCGACCGTCGCGGTCTTCGCCTTCTCGAACGGCGAGGAGGAGCGGAACCAGGCGTTGACCTTCTCGGTGGCCGGATCGGAGGTTCTCAGATGCGAATAGGTGCGATCGATATACTGCTTCTGCACGACCGCATCCGGCGTCACGCTCCGGAAGTTCGAGACGAAGCTGCCGAGCGTGGCCCTGACGACGCGGGAATCGGCATACTCGATCTGTTCCGGGAAGCCGGCGCTCGAGGCCGTCCCGAGCTTGTCGACCTCGACGATGTACGGCACCAGCTTGACCTGCGTGCTCTGGAAGAGCGCATAGGAAAAGCCGATCACCGCCATGGTCATGCCGGCGATCCCGACCAGGCGCCAGGCGGCTGCGGCCTTGACGTAGGAGCCATAGCGTTCGTTCCACTCCTGTCGGGCGGCAAGATAAGGGTTTTCGGGCGGATTGCCTGCGGCCATGCCGAACGGTCTCCTTACTTACTGTCATCGATCGGGGGCGGCACAGGCCGAGAGGGTGTCCGCTCGCCCGATTGCCGGCTCTGGTCGAGCTTGGCGTTGGCAAGCCCCAGGAGAGAGCCCGCATAGGCGCCGGGCGAGGCGATCGCCTTTTCCTTGGCCGCCGAGCCGGCTGCCCATCCGGCGTTGCCAATGCCAGAGGCCATGCCACGCAGTGCAGCACCCGCCATCGACGACCCGCCAGCTCGTGCGTCGCTCGCCGTCTGCGCGCCCCGTGACGCGGCGCTCGCGCCGAGGAAGGCACCGCCGGCGGCGAAGGTCGCGGCCTGCGCGCCGTGCCGGATCGCTTCCATGCCGCCGGCGATCGACGCGCCCTGGACCACCCCCTGCACGATCGGGGGAACGTACATGGCGATGACGAACACGACGACCGAAATGCCTGCGATGGCGAGCGTCGTGATGAACTGGTCGGAGGTCGCCGTCGGCGCTTCGGCCAGGCCGAGCAGGATGTCTGAGCCGATCTTGGCGATCATCACCAGCGCCATCAACTTCATGCCGACGGAAAAGGCATAGACCAGATAACGGACGGCGAAGTCCTTGGTGTAGGAGGAGCCTCCCAGTCCAAGCATGATCATCCCGGCCAGAAGCCCGACATACATCTCCACCATGACGGCCACGAAGATCGCAGCCACCAGAGAGAAGGAGACGACGACAACGACCATTGCGAAGACCGCGGCGATGGCGAGCGCGTTGTCCTCGAACAGGCCGAACTGCGCCTGCTCGGACATCTTGGATGCAACGCGAATGCCGGCATCAAAAATGTTCGCCGGCGAAGCCGAGCCGCCGCCGGCGCCGATCTGGAACAGGCTGTCGACCACGGCCTTGGCGAAGGCCGGTCCCTGATCGAGGATGAAGGCGAAGAGGCCGATGAACATGACCCGGCGCACCAGCTCGGCGAACCAAGCGTCGAGGCTGGCCGCGTTAATCGCCAGCCAGACCGCGGCGATCCCAACTTCGATGCTGGCGAGAATCCAGAACAGCGAGCGTGCCGCGTCCATGACCGTCGTCTCCCAGCCCTTTGCGGCGGTGACGACCTGGTTCTCCAGTGTTGTTAGGACCGAACCTTGCTGTGCAAGCGCCGGCGCGCTCGCGAGCAGCACGATGGCGATGACGATGAACAGCGCCTCAAACGCGCGGGAGGGGCGGACAATCACCATCGCGGCTTCATTTCCTGCCCGCCGCGCACATCGCGATCCGGATCGCCGCCGAAAAAGCGCTCCCGGTGCTCTTGACGCGCAGCACCAGAGCTCGACGCCGCCGCCGGCGTTTCAGTCGTGGCGTTCGGTTGCACGACTACCCACAACATCATGCCGGCGCCGAAGGCGACGAACACCGCGAGGGCGATGAGAAGGCGCGGGCTCACCAGCGGGGCTCCATCGTCTGACCGCTGCGGATATCGCGGTTGGGCGCGTTGAAGAACTGCTCGCGGCGGGCCTCGGCGAGGTCCTGTCTCGCCTGTTCGGACTGGAACCACGTGCCCATCATGGTCATCTGCTGCGAGACGAGCCCGCGCAGCTTCTGCATCTGCGCGACCTGCTGGGTGGCGATCTGATGGCCGACCTGCAGCGCCTTCATCTGGCCGTCGGCCGATTCCGACATTGAGCGCAGCGAGGACATGGTGGATTCCTCGCTCGAGAACTGCTCCGCGGTGAGGTTCGCTGCCTTCAGCGTTCCGGCGATCGTGTCGCGGTTGGTGTCTGACCAGCTCTGGTAGGTCGACGAAAAACTTGTGCCATCCGGCAGGTTGCTCTTCATGTCGGCGAAGCTCTGGAAGCGCTGTTTCAAAACGTCATCGATATTGCCCATCGAAAAGGCGACGCCCTGCCCTTGCGCTACGACGTTCTGCAGGCTCTTCAGGTCGTTCTCGGCCTGGCCCCAGATATGGTTGGGCAGCTGCGCGGTGTTCTGCAGCAGGTTGTTGTAGATATTGAGCTGGTTCTGGATTTGCTCGGCGAGCTGGGTGATCTGCTTGATCTGGTTGTTGACCTGCTCGGCCGACTTGCCGACGAGGCTGACAAGCTCGGCATTGTTTGCAAGCTGGGTCCATTCAGTTGCTTGCCCCGTCATGCCGCCGGCATGCGCGACCGGCGGCGCTACGGCAGTGCCCAGTATCAGCGCCGCGGCAACTGCGGCACGGGTGCTACGCTTTGGGAAAGAATGATGCGACATCGGCAATCCCCCTCTGTTGGAGCCATTCGAGGGGCCACGCGGCCCCATGCTTGGAATGAAGGGCACGGATCTGCTTGAGGTCCTCCTTGCCGGACGCTCCGACAAAGGAGAGGGCGACAGGACCGAGCGCCATGTCGAACAGCCTGCGGCCTTCCGGCGAGGCGACGTAGTATTCGCGTTTCGGCAGAGCCGTCGCGACGATCTCGATCTGCCGTTCGTTGAAGCCGATCCGCTCGTAGAACTCGCGCGTTCCCGTCTCGCGCGCAGCGCCGTTGGGAAGGCAGATCTTCGTCGGGCAGCTTTCCTTCAAGACGTCGATGATGCCGGAGCGTTCGGCGTCGGAGATGGACTGCGTTGCGAGGACGACGGCGCAGTTCGCCTTGCGCAGCACCTTCAGCCATTCCCTGATCTTGTCGCGGAAGGTCGGATGCCCGAGCATCAGCCAGGCCTCGTCGAGCACGATGAGGCTGGGCGCTCCTGTCAGGCGGTTCTCGATGCGACGAAAGAGATAGGTCAGGACGGGTACGAGGTTGCGTTCGCCCATGTTCATGAGCTCTTCCACCTCAAAGCACTGGAACGCCCTGAGTGACAGACCGTCCTCCTCGGCGTCGAGAAGCTGCCCCATGGGGCCGTCGACCGTGTAGTGGTGCAAGGCATCCTTGATCTCGCGCATCTGCACGCCGGAGACGAAGTCCGAGAGCGAGCGACCGCGCGACTGCGCCATCAAACCGATCTGCCGGGAGATGGCGTTGCGATAGTCCGGCGTGACGCTGACGCCCTGCAGCGCGACAAGCGTTTCGATCCACTCGGCCGCCCACGCG
>NZ_RZTC01000174.1:0-8092 GCF_004023165.1 Mesorhizobium sp. M7A.F.Ca.MR.176.00.0.0
GTCGCCAAGCGGCCGAAGGTGCTGCTGCTCGACGAGCCGCTCGGCGCGTTGGACAAGAAGCTGCGCGAAGAGACGCAGTTCGAACTGATGGATTTGCAGCAGAACCTCGGCCTGACCTTCGTCGTCGTCACCCACGACCAGGAAGAGGCGATGACCATGGCCGATCGCATCGCCATCATCGACAAGGGCGAGGTGATGCAGGTGGCAACGCCGGCCGAAGTCTACGAGGCGCCGGGATCGCGCTTCGTCGCCGGCTTCGTCGGCAATGTGAACATGTTCGAGGGCAAGATCGCGCGTGGCGAGGCCGGCAGCGCCAGCATCGATGCCGGCAACGGCCTCACCATCCGCACCGACAATGCCGGCACCGCCGGCGCCGGGACGGCCGTCACCTTCGCCATCAGGCCCGAAAAGATCAAGGTGTCGTCGAAGAAGCCGGCCGAGGCGGTCAACGCCATCGAGGGCGAGGTCTACGACATCGCCTATCTCGGCGACATGACCGTCTACCATGTCAGGCTGGACGACGGCCAGGTGGTGCGCGCGAGCACCATGAACGCGGCCCGCATCACCGAGGATCCGTTGAGCTGGAACGACCGCGCCTGGGTTTCCTTCCGGCCCGATGCCGGCGTCGTGCTGACGCGGTAAGGGCGACCATGTCGAGCGCCGCCGTCACCACCTCATCAGCCTCTCCGGCATCCAATGCCGGCAAATCCATCCTTGCCAGGCTGGGTGCTGCCTTCGTTGGCCGACTGGTCATCATCATCCCCTATGTCTGGCTGCTGTTTTTCTTCCTCATTCCGTTCGTCATCGTCTTCAAGATCTCGCTGTCGCAGACGGCAATCGCCATTCCGCCCTATACGCCGGCGCTCGATTTCAGCGGCGGCATTTCCGGGTTCCTGGCTCAGTTGAAGCAACTCAGCCTCGACAATTACACCTGGCTGACGCAGGACGCGCTCTACTTCAACGCCTATGTGACCAGCGTCATCATCGCCGCGATCTCGACGGTCCTGACATTGCTTGTCGGCTATCCCATCGCGTACGGCATGGCTCGCGCGCCGGCGACGATCCGCCCGACCTTGCTGATGCTGGTGATCCTGCCGTTCTGGACCTCGTTCCTGATCCGCGTCTATGCCTGGATCGGCATTCTCAAGCCCGAAGGGCTGCTCAATCAGCTGCTGCTCGCCACCGGCGTCATCCACCAGCCGCTGATCATCCTCAACACCTATACGGCGATCTTCATCGGCATCGTCTATTCCTACCTGCCGTTCATGGTGTTGCCGCTCTATTCCGCGCTTGAGAAGATGGATTATTCGCTGATCGAGGCAGCCAAGGATCTCGGCTGTCCGCCGACCAGCGCGTTCTGGAAGATCACCTTTCCGCTGTCGCTGCCCGGCGTCATCGCCGGCTGTCTGCTGGTGTTCATTCCGGCCGTCGGCGAGTTCGTCATTCCCGATCTGCTCGGCGGCTCGCAGACGCTAATGATCGGCAAGACGTTGTGGAACGAGTTCTTCGCCAATCGCGACTGGCCGGTATCGTCGGCCGTTGCCGTCATCCTGCTGTTGCTGCTGATCGTGCCGATCATGCTCTTCCAGCGGGCCCAGGCGCGCGCTCAGGAAATGGACAGGTGACCTCATGAACGCCACCTGGAGCCGCTTCAACATCACTTCGATCGTGCTTGGCTTTGCCTTTCTCTATCTGCCGATCGTGCTGCTGATCGTCTTCTCGTTCAACGAGTCGAAACTGGTCACGGTCTGGGGCGGTTTCTCGACCAAATGGTACGTCTCGCTGTTCCACAATCAGGGCCTCATGGACGCAACCTGGGTGACGGCGCGCGTTGGCCTGATCTCGGCCACGGTAGCGACCGTTCTCGGCACGCTGGCGGCACTCACCTTGACCCGCTACACGCGCTTCAAGGGCAGGGTGCTGTTCTCCGGCATGGTCTTTGCGCCGCTGGTCATGCCGGAAGTGATCACCGGCCTGTCGCTGCTGCTGCTCTTCGTCGCGGTCGGGCTCGACCGTGGCTTCCTCACCGTGACGCTCGCCCATATCACGCTGACCATGTGCTTCGTCGCCGTGGTCGTGCAGTCGCGGCTCATGACCTTCGACCGCTCGCTGGAAGAAGCCGCGATGGATCTTGGCGCAACGCCGGTGAAGACCTTCTTCCAGATCACATTGCCGGTCATCATGCCGGCGATCGTCTCCGGCTGGATGCTGGCTTTCACGCTTTCGCTCGACGATCTGGTCATCGCAAGCTTCACCTCCGGGCCGGGCGCGACGACGCTGCCGATGAAGATCTACAGCCAGGTTCGCCTCGGCGTGACGCCGGAAATCAACGCTGCCTGCACCATCCTGATCGCTGTCGTGGCGATTGGCGTCATCATCGCCTCGCTTGCCAACAAGCGGCGTGAGGTGCAGCGCCAGCTCGACGAGCAGGCGGCGCAGCGCGGGTGAAAGACAGGAGGCGCAGTGGCGGCCTATTCCCCCGAAACGCCGCGGCTGATCGGGGAAATGAACGGCGTGCTCCAGGTTCCGCCGACGAAGAACGATGACTGGTTGGGACCTTGCTGGCCGTTGGCCTGCGTTGCCGCCTGGTCAGGCTGAATGACGCCGCCGGACAAGGCCAGTCCGCGCCCGGCGTAGGACGCGATGCCGGACAGCCAGATCTTGTACTTCGCTGAATTGGCCTCGGCCTTGTCGATCCGCGCCACGCCCTTCGAAATGGTGGCCTTGATCTCGGCGCCGTCGATCGGCAATGTTCCGTCGGAGACGTCGTCGAGCGCGAAGAAGCCGCCCTGTTCGGTATGTTTGAGGAAGGCCGGCAGGTTGAGCTTGCTCAACGCACCCGGCCCGAAGGTCGCCGAGACCGAGCCGTCGGCATTGTCGAAGATGGAATCCCAGGTTCTGCCCGGCCCCTTGAGGATCACCGAGACGGTGCCCGTGCCGACCGGCACCAGCCGCGTCATCCCTGCCGCCGTGCCGAACGCACCGCCGTCGATGTCGGACGCCAGAAGGCGGATTTCGACCTGCGAGCCCTCCGGCTTGCGATCGAAGCGAAGGCTGGTCTGGATGTTGCCGCCGAAGGCCGAGGCATCGGAGATGTCGAATACCGACAGACCATCCTTGACCTGGGCGGTGGCGGCGACATCGGCGAGCTGGATAGGTCCCGCCGTGGCGTGGGCTGCCGACAGCCTCAGATCGAGATTGATCTTGTCGGCGAAACTTGTGTCGATTTCGCCGGGTCCCGCCCCTCCGGTCGGCACCAGCGGGGTGAAGGCCGAAAGAAACGATCTGAGGTCGAGCGTGTCGAAGGCGAGCGTACCGGAGATCACAGGTTGTGCGCCAAGCGAGAGGTCCAGTGCACCCATCCCCGGATTGTTGTCGAGTGCAATTGCCGTGTTGTCGAACTTGACGCGCCCGCCCGTCGCGGTGATCTTGCTCGAAATGCTGACCGAGCCGATCGCCGCACCCGGAGCGATGCCGGCCTGCGACCATTCCAGGACACGCCGCAGCGAGGGTGCCGAGAACTTCGCCTGACCGTCGAAATAGGTATTTTCAGACATGCTGGCCGTGCCGTCGAACGAGAAGGTGGCGGGCGCCGCCTTGAAGGACAGCGTCAGCGGCGCCGTGCCGCCGGCAAACAGCACAAGTGGTCTGGCCGAGGCGACGTCCAGCGCGACGCTTTCGCCCCGCCAGATCCCTGTTGCCGACAGCGTCGCATTGCTGTTCATCGCCGCCCAATTCGCCTGACCGTTTAAACTGCTCAGGATCTCGACGTCCTTGCCGCCGATGGACGCTACCATTCGGCCGTCGCGAAACTCGACCGTGCCGAAGGTGTCGGTAGGCAGCTTGTCGAGGTCCGGCTTGGCGGGGTCGGCATTGACCACGCCGCGCGCCGTGTCGATGGAACGCGTGATGCGCCCGCCGGTGGGGACAGCGGGCAGGAAAAGGCCGGCAGGCGTGCGCTGGACCCGGATCGTCGGCCGCACCAGCCGCGCCGTCGAAAACACCACGTCGCCGCGCAGCGCCGCCATGGCGGAAAGGTCGACCTCGACCCGTTCTGCCTCGACCACAGGCGGCGCCTCGGTGTCGGTCCATTGTGAAAGCGTCACATCGGTCAGGATTGCCCGGAATGTCGGCCAGACCTCGATGCGCGGCGAACCGTCGATGGCGACCCGGAAGCCGCTCCACGCGCTCATTTCCCAGGCGATGCGATCGCGCACGATACGGGTGGAGGCAATCAGCGGCAGGGCGGCAACGACCAGCGCGACGACGATCACGGCAGCGCCGATCGCCCATATTCCGCGCCGGATCATAGATGATGGCATATGGCCCCGTATGCTTCCATTCCGACAAATCGCCCGGCGGGTGTAACCCCGGTCGTCACCACGACCCCAGTCGTCACCACGACCCCAGTCGTCACCACGACCCCCAGTCGTCACCACGACTTCAAGTTGTCACTACGACTTAGGGCTGAGGCATTTCAAGTCTTTATGGCCCGGCGATGGCATTTGCGCACATCTGGTCGCATCAGCCGAACAAAATCTTGCTCTGCTGCGCTGCGATATGCATAAGCGATGGCGACCGTGGAGGAACGATCATGGCTGCCGGACAACCGCTCTGGACCCCGACGCAAGACCAGATTGACGCAGCACCCTTGACCGCCTTCACCAAGGCCGCCGGAGTGAAAGCCGGCGTAGCGTTTTCCTCGTATTCGCAGCTTCATGCCTGGTCGGTCGAGGACCGTGAGGGGTTCTGGAGCCTGATCTGGGATTTCTGCGGCATCGTCGGCGACAAGGGCGATAACCTGCTCGTCGACGGCGACAAGATGCCCGGCGCTTCTTTCTTTCCCGATGCGACACTGAATTTCGCCGAGAATCTGCTGAAGAAGACCGGCTCAGGCGACGCAATCGTGTTTCGCGGCGAAGACAAGGTCGAGCGCCGGCTGTCCTGGAACGCGTTGCACGCGCTGACCTCGCGGCTGCAGCAGCTTTTCCTGTCGCTCAAGGTGAAGAAGGGCGACCGCATCGCCGCCATGATGCCCAACATGCCGGAGACCGTCGCCGCCATGCTGGCCGCCGCCTCGATCGGCGCGGTTTGGTCGTCCTGCTCTCCCGATTTCGGCGAGCAGGGCGTGCTCGACAGGTTCGGCCAGATCGAGCCCGTCGTCTTCATCGCGCCGGATGGCTATTGGTACAATGGCAAGGCGATCGAAGTCGCCGACAAGATCGCCGCGGTCGCGGCCAAGCTCGGCACTGTCCGCAAGATTCTGGTCGTCGATTATCTCGGCACATCGAGCGATGTCGCCGGGGCCATCGACAAGGCGGTAGCGCTGGAAGAGGCGCTGTCGCCCTTCGTCGGCAAGCCCGTTGCCTTCGAGCCGCTGCCGTTTTCGCATCCGCTCTACATCCTGTTTTCGTCGGGAACGACCGGCATTCCCAAATGCATCGTCCATTCGGCCGGCGGCACGCTGATCCAGCATGTCAAGGAACACCGGCTGCATGCCGGTCTCACCGATGGCGACCGCTTCTTCTACTTCACCACCTGCGGCTGGATGATGTGGAACTGGCTGGTGTCGGGGCTCGCTTCGGGGGCCACGTTGCTGCTCTATGACGGTTCGCCCTTCTACCCCGACGGCAATGTGCTGTTCGATTTCGCCGATGCCGAGAAGATGACGTTCCTCGGCACCTCGGCCAAGTTCATCGATTCCGTGCGCAAGGCCGGCCTCAAGCCGATCCGCACGCATGATCTGGCCACGGTGCGGGCAATCTCCTCCACCGGCTCGCCGCTGTCGCCGGAAGATTTCCGCTTCGTTTATGACGGCATCAAGAAGGACGTGCATCTGGCCTCGGTCTCCGGCGGCACCGACATCGTCTCCTGCTTCGTGCTCGGCGTGCCGACGCAGCCTGTCTGGACCGGCGAGATCCAGGGACCCGGCCTTGGCCTTGCGGTCGATGTCTGGGACGATGACGGCAGGCCGGTCCGGCAGGAGAAGGGCGAGTTGGTCTGCACCAAGGCTTTTCCGGCGATGCCGATCGGCTTCTGGAACGACCCCGAGGGCAAGAAGTACCGGGCGGCCTATTTCGAGCGCTTCGACAATGTCTGGTGTCACGGCGATTTCGCCGAATGGACCGCGCATGGCGGCCTGATCATCCATGGCCGCTCCGACGCCACGCTCAACCCGGGCGGCGTGCGCATCGGCACGGCGGAGATCTACAACCAGGTCGAACAGATGCCGGAGATTCTGGAAGCACTGTGCATCGGCCAGGACTTCGACAACGACGTGCGCGTCGTCCTGTTCGTGCGCCTGGCCGCCGGCTCGCAGCTCGACGAAAATCTGGAAAAACGCATCCGCGCCAAGATCCGCAGTGGCGCCAGTCCCCGCCATGTCCCGGCCAGGATCGTTGCCGTGTCGGATATTCCCCGCACCAAGTCGGGTAAGATCACCGAACTCGCGGTGCGCGACGTGGTGCACGGCCGCGCCATCAAGAACAAGGAAGCGCTCGCCAACCCGGAAGCGCTCGACCTGTTCAAGAACCTGCCGCAGCTGGCCGAGTAGCTGCTACTGCATGTCGCTCAAAAGTGGTCCGGTTTTGAGACAACGACATGCATGAAAAAGGCCTTTCCGGCATGGTTAACGAAATATCTCGCTAGAATTTACCTAGATTTCATGAGTGGTACACATTCGTAAATTTTCCGGCACTCCGGTAAGGAGTTGTTAAGGTCCGGCGTCGATAGTCGCAGGTAACTTGAGGGAGAAATCCCGTTCCTCAGCCCCGAGGATCCGAATTCGCTCAAGCCCCCGTTGTGACAGCAATCCCATCTCTTAAGGCGCCCTTTGGGCGCCTTTTCTTTTTATCGGGACCGAACCGCGGAGAGGGCTGATCTATTCCGCGAGCACACGGGTCGACGGAAAAGCGACCTCGACCAGAGTGCCTTCGCCCGGTGTCGAATTGATGGTGAACCGGGCACGGTTGGCTTCCACCATCGCTTTGGTCAACGGCAGTCCAAGCCCGGTACCGTCACCGCGTCCGCGCTTCAGCGCGTTGATCTGCTTGAACGGCTTTAGCGCCTGCTCGATCTCGGCATGGCTCATGCCGATGCCGGTGTCGCGCACCCGCATGACGACGTCGCCCGACGTCTCATAGGCGGTCGAGACGATCACCTGGCCGCCGGCCTGGGTGTAACGGATGGCATTCGACAGGATGTTGAGCGCGATCTGGCGCACGCTGCGCAGGTCCGCCACCACTTCCGGCAGCCGCGAAGCGAAGCTGGAGCGGATGATGACCCGTTCGCGGTTGGCCTGCGGCTGCATCATCGCCACCGTCTCGGCCAGCGTGTCGTTGAGCGACACCGCTTCATAGGCCATCTCCTGCTGGCCGGCCTCGATCTTGGAGATGTCGAGCAGGTCGTTGACCAGATCGAGCACATGATTGCCCGAGCGGTTGATATCGCGCAGATAGTCGCGGTAGCGATCGTTGGCGACAGGTCCGAACTTCTCGTCGACCATCAATTCCGAAAAACCGATGATGGCATTGAGCGGGGTGCGGATCTCGTGGCTGATGCGGGCCAGGAAATCGGTCTTCTGCGAGGACGCGCGCTCGGCCACCGCACGTGCCTGCGTCAAGTCCTCTTCGGCCCGCTTCCACTGCGTGATGTCGCGAACGACGGCGCAGAAGCCGCTGTCGTTGGGCAGCCGACCGATGGTCATGAACAGCGGAATGAAGCGGCCTTGCGACTCGCGCCCGATCACCTCGCGTCCGTCGTTCATGACACTCGCCACGCCGGGCTCGGACAGTCCGTTGAGATAGTCGCGCGCCGCGCGCTGGCTTTCGATCGCAAACAGCGAGGCGAACGGCTTGCCGGTCACATCGTCGCTGTCGAAGCCGAACAGCGCTTCCGCAGGCCGGCTGATCGATCGGATGGTGCCGTCACGGCCGATCAACACGACGCCGTCGGTGGCGGTGTCGATAATGGTGCGCATCTCGGCGATGCGCGCCTTGAGTTCGGAAATATCCGGCTGCGTCTGCTCGTCGCCAACCACATGCAGGCTCGCCGGCGCATCATCCTCGCCGGAGCGTCGCACGACCAGCATCAG
>NZ_RZTC01000175.1:0-7927 GCF_004023165.1 Mesorhizobium sp. M7A.F.Ca.MR.176.00.0.0
CCCGTCGTCGTCGACAGCGTAGCCGCACTGCGCGCGCAAATCCGGGACTGGCGGCGCGACGGCCTTCGTGTCGCCATGGTGCCGACCATGGGTGCTTTGCATGACGGACACATCTCGCTGGTCAGGATCGCGCTCCAAAAAGCCGAGCGCTGCGTCGTGTCGATCTTCGTCAATCCGACGCAGTTCGCGCCGAGCGAAGACCTCGACAAGTACCCGCGCCAACTCGCCCGCGACCTCGACCAACTGGGCGCGGCAAACGCCGACCTTGCCTTCACACCGACGGTTGGCGAGATGTATCCCGCCGGCTTCGCCACGAAAATCTCGGTCGGCGGCCCCTCAGCCGGGCTCGAATCGGACTTTCGGCCGACCTTTTTCGACGGCGTCGCCACCGTGGTGGCAAAGCTCCTCCTGCAGGCAACGCCCGACTGTGCGGTCTTCGGCGAGAAGGACTACCAGCAGCTTTGCGTGGTGAGGCAGCTCTGCCGCGACCTGGACCTGCCTGTCGAGATCATCAGCGCACCGACGATCCGCGACGCGCATGGTCTCGCCATGTCGTCACGCAACGCCTATCTCGATGAGGCCGAACTGAAGATCGCCCGCCAACTCAACGTCACATTGCGCAATACGGCTGCGGCGCTGGCGGCAGGCGCCGGGCAGAGCGACGCAACCGAAGAGGCCAGCCGCGCCCTCATCGCCGCCGGCTTTCAGAAGGTCGACTATGTCGAGGTACGCCAAAGCCTGACGCTTGCGCCATGGCGCCGAAACCGCGAAGGGCGTCTTCTCGCGGCAGCATGGCTCGGCAAGACCAGGCTGATCGACAATGTGGGGGTTCCCGCTGCCTAGCGCGAAGGCTCGATCCTCCGCGGCGGATTGCTGCCGCGCCTAGCTCTCGCTCTTTTGTCGGCCGGCCCTGACGATCAGGTGTCCCGCGACGATCCCAACCACCCCGGCAAGGGCTTTCACCAATGCATCGATGAGGCGTGCATGGCGACCGGGATCAATGAGCTGAAGCAGTTCCAGCATGCCGGCGGTCACAGCCACGAAGATGACGACCTGATACAGTCGGTTGGGGAAGCCGATCGCCAGGGCGAAGCCCAGCAGGACATAAGCCAAGGCACGCTCGACATTCGCTTCAGCGAGGTGCGGCCGCATCTGGATCGGCGACAAGGTCGCGAAAATGATGATGGCGAGCAGCGCCAGCGCTGTAATGCGGGACAGTTTGGTCATGCCCTTGCATATCCGTCGTGAGCCGGCACAGCAAACGCCGCGATGACGCATGGCCGGATCGCTCTATTCATCCGGTGTCAATCTATCCGAGCGACTTCTCGAAACTCAGCGTCGTCGGCCTTGAGGTATCACGGGACTCCTCCGCGGCACTGACAGGCAAGAACCCTTTCGACCGATAGAAGGCGATGGCGCCGCCATTGGCCTCCTCGACCTCGACGCGCAGCGTTCGCGCTTCCGGGAAACTGGCCTCGACCTCGTCGAGCAGTGCTTGCCCGATCCCGCGCCTTTGGCAGTCCGGATGGACGTAGAGCTGGTTCAGCAGGATGATTTTCGCATCGGCGGTGGCGGCGGCGAAAGCCATGCCACCGATCCGCTTGCCGTCATCGGCGACCAGGAATTCCGAATTCGGCCGCGTCAGCCGCGAGCGGAGCGAAGCGATCGAGTGCCATTCGTCGGTGATCTCGGTGACTTTGGCAGCGCCATAAATGGCGTCATAGGTCGCATGCCACGTTTCCACCAGCAGCGTCCGCACAGCGGCAAGGTCGCGTTCACCTGCGGTGCGGACGAACACGGCGCTACTCGATGCCCAGCTTGGCCTTGACGAGGTCGTTGACGGCTTGCGGGTTGGCCTTGCCGCCGGTCGCCTTCATCACCTGGCCGACGAACCAGCCGGCCATGCTCGGCTTGGCGCGCGCCTGTTCGACCTTGTCAGGGTTGGCGGCAATAACGTCCTCGACGGCCTTCTCGATGGCGCCGGTGTCGGTGACCTGCTTCATGCCACGGCTCTCGACCAGTTGGCGAGGGTCGCCGCCCTCATTCCAGACGATCTCGAACAGGTCCTTGGCGATCTTGCCGGAGATGGTGCCATCCTTGATCAGATCGATGACCGCACCGAGCTGCTCGGGCGAAACCGGAGCGTTTTCAATGTCTTTTCCGGCCTTGTTCAATTGCCCGAGCAGATCGTTGATGACCCAGTTGGCGGCGAGCTTGCCGTCGCGGCCGGCGGCCACCTTCTCGAAATAATCGGCGATCGGCTTTTCCGACACCAGGATCGAGGCGTCATAGACGGACAGGCCGAGCGACGCGATCAGCCGCGCCTTCTTGTCGTCCGGCAGTTCCGGCAATTCCTTGGCCAGCGCATCGACATAGGCCTGGTCGAATTCCAGCGGCAAAAGGTCGGGATCGGGGAAGTAGCGGTAATCATGCGCCTCTTCCTTGGAGCGCATCGAGCGCGTCTCGCCCTTGACGGCGTCGAACAGCCGCGTCTCCTGATCGATCTTGCCGCCGTCCTCGAGAATGGCGATCTGCCGGCGCGCCTCATAGTCGATGGCCTGGCCGATGAAGCGGATCGAGTTGACGTTCTTGATCTCGCAGCGCGTGCCGAACTCGCCGCCCGGCCTGCGCACCGAAACGTTGACGTCGGCGCGCATCGAACCTTCGTCCATGTTGCCGTCGCAGGTGCCGAGATAGCGCACGATGGTGCGCAGCTTGGTGACATAAGCCTTGGCCTCGTCGGCCGAGCGCATGTCCGGCTTGGAGACGATCTCCATCAGCGCCACGCCGGAGCGGTTGAGATCGACATAGGACATGGTCGCATGCTGGTCGTGCATCGACTTGCCGGCATCCTGCTCCAGATGCAGCCGCTCGATGCCGACCTCGATGTCCTCGAATTCGCCCTGGCGGTCCGGGCCGACCGAAACGATCACCGTGCCTTCGCCGACGATCGGCTGCTTGAACTGCGAGATCTGGTAGCCCTGCGGCAGGTCGGGATAAAAGTAGTTCTTCCGATCGAAGACCGACTTGTGGTTGATCTGCGCCTTCAGCCCCAGGCCGGTGCGGATCGCCTGCTTGACGCATTCCTCGTTGATGACCGGCAGCATGCCCGGCATCGCCGCATCGACCAGGCTGACATTGGCGTTGGGCGGCGCGCCGAAGGCCGTCGAGGCGCCCGAAAACAGCTTTGCTTCCGACGTGACCTGCGCATGGACCTCGAGGCCGATGATGATCTCCCAGTCGCCGGTGGCGCCGGGGATCAGGCGTTTTGCGTCAGGAGTACGGGTGTCGATGAGGGACATGGCGGCCTGCGAATTGCGGTGAGTGATTTCACGTTTGAACGTGAATTTCACGTCGAACGTGAAATCATTCGCTAGTGCAAACCGCCAAAAGAGACAAGCGCAAAGCCACGGACTGGCCTTTTCAGCCGCTTTCGCCTATAGGACGCTCATTCCAATGGAGAGTGGATGTCCACTTACGCTCAGTCCCGGTAAGGCCCTGACCTCTTGGCGAGGCAGGGCAGAAAACCTGAAACCCCGTGCCGCGAAGCTTCGCGGCGGCGGCATTTTTTGTTTTCCCGGAAAACTCTCACATGGATATTTCGCGCACTGAACAGCGCATCCTGCACCTGCTCGCGCAGGGCGGACGCATTGAAATCGAAAAGAACGACAAGAAGCGGATCGCCTCCGTCAAATGCCTGACCCGCGACGGCTGGCACTATCCGGACGTCGATCTCGACCTGTTTCGAAAGCTGAAGCGGAAGAAGGCGGTTTCTTCGTCGGGAGGCGGCCCCTACCGCATCACCCGGCGCGGGCTCGCACTCGTCCGCTCCGAACTCGACAACAGGTAGCCCGCGGTTCCGCCGGTCGGTTCTCCGGCCGGCGGTTCGCCTCACCGTTCAGGCAGTGGCGATATAGGCCCTGATCTGGTCGGCCTCGCGCTCGACATCCTCGATGCGGCGCTTGACCACGTCGCCGATGGACACGATGCCATCGAGCATGCCGTCCTTTTCCACCGGCAGATGGCGGAAACGGCCGCGGGTCATAATCTCCATCACCTCGTTGACGGTGTGATTTTCGTTGCAGATCTTCACCTTCGGCGTCATCGCCGAACGCACCGCGATATCGAGCGCGGCTCCACCTTCCCGGGCGACAACCCGGACGATGTCGCGCTCTGACAGGATGCCGACGATCTTGCGATCGCCATTGGTGATGACCAGCGCACCGATCTTGTGCTCTGCCAGGATGCGGATGGCTTCGCTCAGCTTTTCGTTCGGCCCGAGCGTCAACACGTCATGGCCTTTTCTCTCGAGAATTGCCTTCACCGTCATGGCGTCCTCCTCTGCTTTGCCTGCCGGTTCCTGCCCTGACCGGCCTTCACGTAAGAGTGAACATCGTGCGCCGTGATCGGTTGCATTTCAAGTGCGGTGGTCAGTCGTTTCCCACTCGGGCGCCTGCCATCGCCTGTCGAACCAGCGCAGGCCGAAGAAGCCCGCGACAAAGCCGCCAATATGAGCCTCCCAGGCGATCTGACCATCTACCCCTGGGGCAAACCCGAGCAGGCCGGTGGCGAGATTGATGACCATCCACATGGCGAGGAAGATCACGACACCGCGCAGGCGCAATACGAATGCGATCGGCAGCACAGGGCCGGCGAAGGCGGCCTTGCCGGCCGAACGGTCGGTGCGGAAGCCGAAACGCGCCGCAGCCCCCATCATGCCCGATATTGCACCGGAAGCCCCGACCAGCGGCGCCTCACCATAAGGATGCATCGCCCAGAAAAGCGCGACCGAAGCCAACCCGGTTGCGGCAAAAAACAGCGCGAACCACAGCGTTCCCAGACGGTTTGCCAATGGTGAACCAAACGCGGCGAGCCACACCATGTTGATGGCGATGTGGGCAAAGCCGCCATGCATGAAGGCATAGGTGAAGGGCCGCGAAAACAGGAACCAGTCGAAGCCGTATTGCCCGGTGTAGAGAACGGGGATGAAGGCCCCGTCATACAGCAATGTCATCTGCTGGGATTCGCTCAACACATATTGCTGCAACAGGTAGACGACGACGCAGATGCCGATCACCGCCAGCACGACGGGCGGCAGGTTGAACACCGGCTCGCGCCGCGGTTCGGGTGCGCCCTCGACCGGGTCGACTTCCGAGGGAGATGCCGGTTCACTCATTTGAAATTGCACTCTGCGGGATTCGGGGTTCGAGCATCTAGATCACCACGGACCGAACCGCAAACCGCGAATCGCCGCGGCGCGAATCAAAAAAGAAGCCGTTCAAGGTTTCCCTTGAACGGCTGGTCGAGCCCCCTGCTCCCCTAAAACTCTTGACTGAAGTGCTGCCGATCGTCGCGAAACGACCGCTTCTGGAGTGGTTTTTGTGTGCCACGGGGCTCGCTTCGATGCAACGTAAACCACTTGTTAACCTTAACGGCCCCGACCCGTGAACAAGTGTTAACGACGCTGGCACGCTTCCTGCTCCGCAACGCATGTAGGTCATCGGAGGGCGCCCTTCTGTTCACCGATGGGACATCAGACGACAGAATGCGCGGAGCAGCATAGCATGAACCAGAATGGATCGATCACGCTGTTCCAATATTGGAATCGCCTGCGTGACGGACGTCCTGCCCCGAAGCGTTCGGAGGTCGAGCCGGCCGACATCAAGTCGCTGCTGGCCGACACCTTTATCCTGGAACGGGACACGCGCGGGCAAGCCGTATTCCGGCTGGCCGGCACCAGGCTTTGCGCCTGCTACGGCCGCGAACTCAAGGGGTTTTCCTTTCCATCGCTGTGGCGCGAGAAGGATCAGCGGCTCGTCTCGCGGCTGATCCATGGCGTCTTCGAGCAGAAGTCGGTCGTGCTCATCAGCTATGAGGGTTTCAGCCGCAACGGGCGTTCCAACAAGTTCGAACTGCTTGCCCTGCCGCTGGACGGCGGCGTCGAAAATCCGCGCTGCCTGGGCGTCATCAGTGCCGTGGAGAAACCCTTCTGGCTGGGTGCCGATCCGATCACCGATGCGTTGATCGATTCGATACGCGTCATCGATCCGGAGAAGGAGCTTCTCAACAATCGCCCGGCGATCGATGTTCCCTCGCTCGTTCCCGATGAACTTGGAGCACCCGAGACGATCTCGGCACTCGGCCGGGCGCGCCGCATCCGCCATCTCGTCGTGTTCGATGGCGGGCGCGAGGAATAGTCCCTTTGCGGCCTGATGCACGTCGCTCAAAACTGCGCGGCTGTTTTGGCACCGCGACCTGCAAAAAGGAAACCCCTGGAGCGCCCGCTTTTTCCCTTTGTTAACCCGCTTTGTTGTACTTCTCTGATGAAGTTCCTCGCATCGGCGCGCGGGATGCCAAACGGGGTGTAGGCAGTCATGAGGTCAGCGGCGGTCGACTATGCGCCGTCCCAAGCTGAAAGGCGTAACTTTCAGCGCGTCCGGGTTAAAATCTACGGACGCTTCATGCTGGAAGACCGCACCGAACACCCCTGCCAGGTCGTCGACATGTCACCGGGCAATGTCGCGTTTCGCACCGACCGCATCGGCATGCCCGGCGAAAAAATCATTGCCTACATCGATCATATCGGCCGCATCGAAGGTGTCGTCACCCGCACCTTACAGGACGGTTTCGCGATGACCGTCATCGCGTCGGATCGCAAGAAGGACAAGCTGGCCGCGCAATTGACCTGGCTCGCCAACAAGCATGAACTCGACCTGCCGGAAGATCGCCGCCACGAGCGCGTCGCGCCGCGCAATCCGACCAGCGTGCTGCAGCTCACCGACGGCCGCCAGTACCAATGCCGTATCATCGACCTTTCGCTCTCCGGCGCCGCGGTCGAGATCGACGTCAAGCCGGCGATTGGCATCCAGGTTATGCTTGGCACCATGCGCGGGCAGGTCGTGCGTCATTTCGAGGACGGCGTCGCCATCGAATTCGCTGTGATCCAGCGCCCCGAAACGCTCGATTCCGAATTCAACACGCCACGCACCTGAGCAGACAGCGACACTCCAGGAAACCGGCCCTTGTGGCCGGTTTTTTGTTTTCGACGCCATGAGCTGCATGCTTAGGCCACTCTTGGCGGGGCTTGGCAGCCCTCCGCGCGTCGAGATTGGCGCCTCAAAATCCAAACGAATTAATACTGAAATGATTCAAATTTTACGTTTATTCTACTGGAGTTTTACTCAATATCTACTTCGAGCTTTTGCGTCAAATAAATCCGCATGTGGCAATGTCTCCTTCGAACGGGGAGACTACAACAATGAAGAAAACGAGGGGCAAGCTGTTGCTGGTGGCAATGGCGATGCAGCTTTCCGCTTGGGGATCAGCATATGCCGCGGGACCGGCCTATATGCACACCGGCGGACGCACCACCCAGCCTGTTGGCCATTATGAGTTCTGCCAGCGCAGTCCTGGCGAATGCAGCGAACGGACCCCGAAGGGTGCGCCGGTCGAACTGACCCGCAAACTGTGGGCGACGATCGTCAAGATCAACAATTCGGTCAACACCCGCATCAAGCCACGCACCGACATGGAAAACTACGGTGTCGAGGAATATTGGGCCTATCCGGCCAATGGCTATGGCGATTGCGAGGACTACGCGCTGGAAAAGCGCCGCGAGTTGTTGGATGCCGGCGTCCCCGCCGGCAATCTGCTGATGACGGTGGCGCGCCAGCCGAATGGCGACGGCCACGCGGTGCTGACCGTGCGCACGAGCCTTGGAGAATTCATCCTCGACAATCTGGAAACCAAAGTCCTGTCCTGGACGGACACCGACTACACCTATCTCAAGCGCCAGTCGGACCAGAATTCCGGCGTTTGGGTGACGATCAATGACGGCCGCTCCGACGCGGTCGCCAGCGTCCGCTAGAACAGAGCTCAAGCGCGCCGCGTAAATGCGAGGCGCTTCAGGAGAAACCCGGTCGAGTCC
>NZ_RZTC01000176.1:0-7881 GCF_004023165.1 Mesorhizobium sp. M7A.F.Ca.MR.176.00.0.0
ACGCTGCCGCGCACTCCTGCTCGAACCTTTGACGTCTGAAAACATCGGCAAGTTTGCCGTTGTCAGCGCCGACTGGAGTCCCCCTCCCCTTGTGGGGAGGGGTTAGGGGTGGGGGTCTTCTTCGCAAGAACCCATGTCCTATGCCGCCCTTAATCCTTCCCATGCCGTGAACACCGACACGGCAAAGAGCAGCAGCCCGGCCGCCCGGCCGGCAAAAATGGTCGCCCGCGGATTGGCGATCAGAAGGTTGCGACTGCGGCCGGCCGTGATCGCCAGCCCGCCATAGATCGCAGCCTGCGTCACCACGGTCAGCAGGCCCATGATCGTCGCCTGCATCCAGATCGGACTGTAGGCCGGTTTCAGGAACTGCGGGTAGACGGCAAGCACGAACAGGTATGCCTTCGGATTGATCAGGCAGGTCACAAAACCCTGGCGAAAAGCCTTCCATGCGGAACGGCTGCCGGTGGGTCCGCCCTGGCCGACAGTGATGGAGCTGCGCATCAGCGTGATGCCGATAAAGGCCATGTAGGCGGCGCCGGCAAGCAGCAGCGGCTTGAACAGGATCGGCACGAAATGCATCAGCAGGCCGACGCCGATGGCGCCGTTCAGCGTGTGCACCATGCCGCCGACCATGATGCCGCCGGTCGCTGCCAGGCCCCTGTCGCGCCCGCCAGTCAGTGCATTGGCAAGCACGAAGAGCATGTCCATGCCCGGAACGGCGATGATGCCGAACAGCAGGATAAAGAAAAGCCAGAGGTTTTCCGCATAGCCCATGTCAGTTGCCTGCCGCCTCGCTCCGCCAAAACCGCAGCGGAACCTGTTGATTTTCAATTCGATAGGCGCTCCTATAGGTCAGCCCAACTGACAATGCTGTGTCAGTTGGGCGCGCAACCTGGGGTAAAAAATGCGCAAGGCCTCACGCCTGTTCGAGATCATCCAGATCGTGCGGCTGGCGCGGCAGCCGGTGACGGCGGCAACGATTGCCGAGCGGCTGGAAGTGACGGTGCGCTCGATCTATCGCGACATCGCAGCGCTGCAGGCGATGCGCGTGCCTATCGAAGGGGGCCGCGGCATCGGCTATATCCTGCGCCCCGGCTTCGACCTGCCGCCGCTGATGTTCTCGATCGAGGAGATGGAGGCGATCGTCCTGTCGCTGGCGCTGCTGGAGCGCACGGGCGACAGCGAACTCAAGCAGGCGGCCAAGCGCGTCAGCGCCAAGATCGCCGGCGCGGTGCCGCCACCCTTGCGGCAGGCATTCGACGCCAATGCGCTGCATGCGTGGGGATTCGCTGCGCCCTCGACCGGCGCGATCGACCTGGCGCTGGTGCGACGCGCCATCCGCGACGAGGAGAAGCTCGACCTCTCCTATCGAGACGAAATGGGCCGCGCCTCCGAGCGGCTCATCCGCCCGATCGCGCTCATCTACTACGCCGAAACCGCCAACATCGTCGCCTGGTGCGAGCTGCGCCAGGCGATCCGCAATTTCCGCAGCGACCGGATCGAGGATTGCCAGGCGACGGGGCTACGCTTCAAGGGCGAAGGCGACCGCTTGCGGCAGGTCTGGGTCAACGGGTGGGAGATCAATGCGGCGGTTGGCGGCTGACGCGATTTCCCCTTCTCCCCTTGTGGGAGAAGGTGAGCCGCCGCCTTACCGCACGTCCACCCAGCGCTTTTCCTCGAAGGAGCGCGCCATCGCGTGCACCGTGCGCTCGATCTCCAGCCCTTCGGCGAATTCGATTAGCCGCGCCGGCCTGCCTTCAAGCCGCGTCAGCAGTTCGTGGCACTCGATGATCTTGAGATCGTTGAAGCCAAGACCATGGCCTGGCGCCGGCACGAAGAGGTCATAGGGCTTGTGGTGCGGCGCCACCAGGATGGTGCGGTAACCCTGCTCGGTCGGCCGGTCGGCCGTGAGGTAAAGCTGGAATTCGTTCGATCGCTCCTGGTCGAACAGGATCGACCCTTTAGAGCCGAAAATCTGGACGGCGATGCGGCCCTTGCGGCCCCAGGCCGAGCGGTTGACCAACAGCGTGCCGGCAATGCCATTTTCCAGATGCATCAGCACGCTGGCGATGTCGTAGGTTTCGACCGCGCGACGGCCGCCGCTGGCCAGCTTGCGATCGGCATAGGGTTTGGCCATGTCGCAGATGACACTGGCGACGCGGCCGAACAGGGCTGAGACCAGCGACAGCGGATGCACGGCGAAATCGTCGAGCGCGCCATAGCCTGACGCGGCTTCGTGCTTCCAGAAGAACAGCGCTTCGGGGTCGGCCATGAAGTCCTCGTCCATCTCGATGCGCAGATGGTTGACCTCGCCGATGATCTTCTCGTCGAGTAGCGCGCCGATGTGGCGGATGGCCGGGCTCTGGATGTAGTTGTAGCCGAGGGCCGCGACCTTGCCGGACTTTCTCGCCGCCGCAGCCATCGCCTCGGCCTCGGCAAAGCTCGGCGCCATCGGCTTTTCGCACCACAGATGCTTGCCGGCCTGAAGAACCGCGATGGCCATTTCCGGATGGAACTGGTTGGGCGTGGTCAGCGAGACGATATCGACTTCGGGATCGTTGACGACGGCACGCCAGTCGCCCGACGCCTTGGCGAAACCGAACTCGCCCGCCTTGCGCCGGGCAAGCTCTTCATTGACCTCGCCGAGATGGACCAGCCGTGGCTTGGCAACGTCGGGAAAGACGGCGCTGACGGCACTCCATGCGATGGCGTGACACTTGCCCATGAAACCCGTACCGATGAGACCGACGCCGACCATTTTCCGTTTCTCCACTGCTTGAAGCGCTGCGTGGATGAATTAGTCCATTTTCTCTTGGAATGGAATGTCTGCCTCATTTTTTATGGTGTTCTTGCGCAGGCTCGCTATGATGATGCACAGAGGACGCTTCACGTATGAGCCTGGACAGAGCGACGATGGACGAACGGGTACCTCGCGATTTCGAGACGCTGCGCACCACCATCCTGGAGCGGCGCGAAAGCCTGCCGAAGCGCATCGCCCAGATCGCCGCCCATGCGCTCGACAATCCTGACGACATCGCCTTCGGCACCGCCGCCAGCATCGCCGCTTCGGCCGGCGTGCAGCCGTCAACCCTGATCCGCTTTGCCCAGCAGCTTGGCTTCGACGGTTTCACCAGCCTGCAGCAGGTGTTTCGCGAACGGCTGCGCGAGCGCAACTCATCCTATGACGAAAGGCTGCAGGCGCTGCGCGCCAAGGCAGAAGGCGGCGCCGGCCATCGGGCGATTTTCGACGGCTTCGTCGCCGCCGCCTCGACCTCGCTCAACGACATTTCGCGCACGCTGGACGACGCGCATCTGGAAGAGGCCATTTCCCTGCTGGCGAAGGCGGAAACCATCTACGTTCTGGCCAAGCGCCGCTCGTATCCGGTGGCGTCCTACATCGCCTATGCGCTGGGCAAGCTGAAGATCCGCAACCAGCTGATCGAATCGGCGGCCGGGCTGAATGCCGAGATGATCGGCTTCGCCACGCCGGCGGATGCCGTCATCGCCATCTCCTTCTCGCCCTACGCGCCGGCCACGATTGAGGAGGCGCGCAGTATTTCGGAACAGGGCGTGCCGATCGTCGCCATCACCGACAGCTCGTTTTCGCCGCTCGCCCAGTTCGCCAAGGTCTGGTTCGAGGTTGCCGAGGCCGATTTCGCCGGCTTCCGCTCGCTGTCGGCGACGATGGCGCTGGCCATGGCGCTGACCGTCGGCGTCGGCGAGAAGCGACGCGACACGGGCCGCAAGCGCAAGGCCTGATCCACCGCTGAAAAGGCACTTTTCGCCGAAGGAACGCTCATTCCATATTGACTATGGATTGGAATTATTATTTCATATTCCCGGCGCCACGCTGCCGCTCGCGCGTGTACCCCAACACAACAAGGCCGACGGGAGGTTCCAATGAGCGAAGCCGTGGACGCTGAATACGCGCCGCTCGACGTCATCACCATCGGTCGCGCTTCCGTGGACCTTTATGGGCAGCAGATCGGCTCGCGGCTGGAGGACATCACCTCCTTCGCCAAGTCGGTCGGTGGCTGCCCGGCCAACATCTCGGTCGGCACGGCCAGGCTCGGCCTGCGCTCGGCACTGCTCACCCGCGTCGGCGACGAGCAGATGGGCCGCTTCATCCGCGAGCAGCTGACGCGCGAAGGCGTCAATGTCTACGGCCTGAAGACCGACAAGGAACGGCTGACCGCGCTGGTGCTGCTGTCGGTCGAGGACGAAGGCGTTTCGCCGATGATCTTCTACCGCTCGGATTGCGCCGACATGGCGCTGGCGCCGGAGGACATCGATGAGGCCTTCATCGCCTCGGCGCGCTCGATCGTCGTTACCGGCACGCATTTTTCCAGGCCCAACAGCGATGCCGCGCAGCGCAAGGCGATCCGCATCATGAAGGCCAAGGGCGGCAAGGTGGTGTTCGACATCGACTACCGGCCGAACCTGTGGGGCCTCGCCGGCCATGCCGAAGGCTTCGAGCGCTATGTGAAATCGGACCGGGTCTCGGCCCAGTTGAAGACGGTGCTGCCCGATTGCGACCTCATTGTCGGCACCGAGGAAGAGATCATGATCGCGTCGGGCGCCGACGATTGCCTGAGCGCCTTGAAGACGATCCGCTCGCTGTCGTCCGCGACCATTGTGCTCAAGCGCGGCGCCATGGGCTGCATCGTCTATGACGGACCGATCAGCGACGATCTCGAGGACGGTGTCGTCGGCAAGGGATTTCCGATCGAGATCTACAATGTGCTGGGCGCCGGCGATGCCTTCATGTCCGGTTTCCTGCGCGGCTGGCTGGGTGGCGAAGATCATGCGACAGCGGCGACCTGGGCCAATGCCTGCGGCGCCTTCGCCGTGTCGCGTCTGCTCTGCGCGCCGGAATATCCGACCTTCGAAGAACTGCGGTTCTTCCTCAAACACGGCAGCGAGCATCTGGCGTTGCGCAAGGACGAGGCGATCAACCACATCCATTGGGCAACGACGCGCCGGCGCGACATTCCCTCGCTGATGGCGCTCGCCTGCGACCACCGCGTGCAGCTCGAGGATGTGGCGGCGAAGGCCGGCGCCGATCCGGCACGGATCGAAGAATTCAAGGTGCTGGCAGTCAAGGCGGCTGCGAAGGTCGCCGCCGGCCGCGACGGCTACGGCATGCTGATCGACGAGAAACACGGCCGCAAGGCAATGTTCGAATTCGCCAGGCATTCCTTCGCCTGGCTCGGGCGGCCGGTGGAGTTGCCGGGTTCGCGGCCGCTGCGCTTCGAATTCTCGCAGGACATCGGCTCGCAGCTTGTCGAATGGCCGGTCGACCATTGCATCAAATGCCTGTGTTTCTATCACCCCGACGATCAGGCGGCGCTGAAGGAAGAACAGCAGCAGAAGTTGCGCGCCCTGTTCGAAGGCGCGCGGAAGGTCGGCAGGGAACTTCTCATCGAGATCATTGCCGGCAAGCATGGCAAGCTCGACGACACGACGATCCCGCGCGCGTTGGAGGAGCTCTATGCGCTCGGCATCAAGCCGGATTGGTGGAAGCTCGAGCCGCAGGCGTCGAGCGGCGCCTGGGCGAAGGTCGAGGCCGTGATCCTGAAGCACGACCCGTGGTGCCGCGGCGTCGTGCTGCTGGGCCTGGAAGCGCCGCAGGACGAACTGGAAGCGGCGTTCGCCGCCACCGCCAAGGCGCCCATCGTCAAGGGCTTTGCCGTCGGCCGCACCATCTTCGTCCATGCGGCCGAGCAATGGCTGGCCGGCAAGATGTCGGATGACGAGGCGATCGCCGATATGGCGCAGCGCTTCGAACAGTTGACGGATGCGTGGCTTGCCGCGCGCGGCCGCAAGGCGGCATAAGAAGGCGCGGAACAGGACTGCGGAGGAAAATACCATGAGCAAGACAATCCGCCTGACAATGGCGCAGGCGCTGACCCGCTTCCTCAGCCGCCAGATGACCGAGATCGACGGTAGCAAAGTCCCGATCTTCGGCGGCGTCTGGGCGATCTTCGGCCACGGCAATGTCGCCGGGGTCGGCGAGGCGCTCTATCAGCTGCGCGACGAATTGCCGACCTTCCGCGCCCACAATGAGCAGGCGATGGCGCATGCGGCGATCGCCTACGCCAAGGCCAATTTCCGCCGCCGCTTCATGGCCGCGACCTCTTCGATCGGCCCCGGCGCGCTCAACATGGTGACGGCGGCGGCGCTCGCCCATGTAAACAGGTTGCCCGTCCTGTTTTTGCCGGGCGACGTCTTCGCCAACCGCATCCCAGATCCGGTGCTGCAGCAGGCGGAGGATTTCTCCGACGGCACGGCTACGGTCAATGACTGCTTCCGTCCGGTTTCACGCTATTTCGACCGCATCACCCGGCCGGAGCAGATCATTCCTGCGCTCAGCCGCGCCATGGCCGTACTGACCGATCCGGCCGAATGCGGCCCGGTGACGCTGTCGCTGTGCCAGGACGTCCAGGCCGAGGCCTACGACTACCCCGAGAGTTTCTTTGCCGAGCGGGTCTGGCACCAGCGCCGGCCGCGCCCGGATCGCCATGAGCTTGCCGCCGCGGTAGCGGCGCTGAAGGGCGCAAAAAAGCCGCTGGTGATCGCCGGCGGCGGTGTCCTCTATTCCCAGGCGTCGGACGAACTGGCGAAATTCGCCGAGAGCGCCGGCATCCCGGTCTGCGAGACGCAAGGCGGCAAATCCTCGCTGCCGGACGATCATCCGCTCAACATGGCGGCGGTCGGCGTCACCGGCACTTCTGCCGCCAACCGGCTGGCTGAGGAAGCCGATGTCGTACTCGCCATCGGCACGCGCCTGCAGGATTTCACCACCGGTTCGTGGGCGCTGTTCAAGAATTCCGGCAAGACCATCATCGGGCTCAACGTGCAGCCCTTCGACGCCGGCAAGCACCGCGCGCTACCATTGGTGGCCGATGCGGCCGAGGGCCTGGCCGAACTCAGTGCTGCGCTGAAGGGCTGGAAGGCGCCGGCAAGCTGGACCGACAATGCGTCCTCCGGCAAGAAGGCCTGGCAGGCCGAGGCGGCCAAGGTGACGGCCTCGACCAATGCCGCCTACCCGTCCGACGCGCAGGTGATCGGCGCCGTGCAGCGCGCCATGGGCTCCGGTGTGACGCTGCTGAATGCCTCCGGCGGCCTGCCGGGCGAGCTGCACAAATTATGGCAGGCTGGCGCGCCCGGCTCGTACCATGGCGAATATGGCTTCTCGACCATGGGCTACGAGATTGCCGGCGGGCTCGGAGCCAAGATGGCGAAGCCCGGCGAGGAGATCGTCGTCATGATCGGCGACGGCTCCTACCTGATGATGAACTCCGAAATCGCCACCTCGGTGATGCTCGGCCTCAAGCTCACTATCGTGCTGCTCGACAACAGAGGCTATGGCTGCATCAACCGGCTGCAGATGGCGACCGGCGGCGCCAACTTCAACAATCTGCTGAAGGACTCGCGCCACGAGGTTCTGCCCGACATCGACTTTGCCGCGCATGCGGCGAGCATGGGGGCGATTGCCGAGAAAGTGCCGTCGATCGCCGGGCTGGAAAACGCGCTGGCACAAGCCAGGAAGAATACGCGCACAACGGTGCTCGTCATCGACACCGACCCGCTGGTTTCCACGGATGCCGGCGGCCATTGGTGGGACGTGGCGGTGCCGGAAGTGTCTGTACGGCCGCAGGTCAACGCGGCGCGCAAGGCGTATGACGAAAAGCGGAAGATGCAGAGTGTGGGTGATTGAGGTCGGCGCTGCCCCTCACCTGCCTGCCGGCATCCTCTCCCCGTATAGGGACGGGGAGAGGGACGCTGTCACCACCGGTTTCGCCAATCACCGCCGTCGCAAGAAAGACGCCGAGGTCGCGGCTAGACCCCTTCTCCCCGTCACTATACGGGGAGAAGGTG
>NZ_RZTC01000177.1:0-7861 GCF_004023165.1 Mesorhizobium sp. M7A.F.Ca.MR.176.00.0.0
ACGCTGCGGCGGCAGGATATATCCTGATGTAAATGTCGTGCGAGACGGAAGGTGGCAACTTCCGTCTCGCGCTTCGCGCGAGTCTCGCACGACATATGACGTCGCTTTCAGTCTACCTCAGAGAGGTTCCGATGGCGAATATAATATTTCTGTTGCAATAATGTTAAGTATCAGCATTTTGACGATATCGCTTAGAGTACTATTGAATATTCTGCATACAGACCGGTATATTTTGATTTGCGCTTGTAACCTATTCCGCGCATATTACATTGTATCAATTCGTTCATAAAATGACTCAATGCGAATATAGAAGAATATAGACGTGCAAACGTGCCTGGCCTTTATTAAATGCAGTGAACGGTACATCAACATGACACCATGTGCTCAAAAGCATGACTAACGAAAACACGAACAGCAACAAATGAAACAAAGACGCTTAAAGCGCCATACACCTCAAAAGCAAGACAAAACAAAAACAGACATGAAAGACATTACAGAATAAAAGTAAGTTGTTTTAACTTATGCATCGGCCAGGTCAAACAGAACTCCGGTCCCGCTAGTGTCCCTCATCCTAACCACAAAACAGTGCCGGCCCAATCAGCACCACATTGCAAGGGCCGGCTGCGCGACAATACCTCGTATTGAGTTGGTGCTGATACGGCGAAAGTTGGCCCATAGTTGCCCATGGGGGGATGCTGGGAGTTGCGACGAAAAATTCCATGTCGGCAGCCTCGGCGTTGGAACATCCAGCTTGTCGGTAGAAGCCCGCCACGCGTTGACGAGAGCAATTGGTGTCATACGGCGGGACCTCAATCGCCACGATCCTCCCGCAATAGCGTAGGTGGAGCGGAACGTGATCAAGGCGTCCTGTTTCAAGACATTGCCTGGCAGCCTCAGCCGGCATATAGACATACAGGAGACGTGTCCCCGGTGGGGCAAGTTGGATGAGCGCGTTCGTGCTGAACGCGTTCTCGATGTGGTCCACTAGCTCGAGTGTGCGGCCTCTGTACAGAGGACACTCGCCGCCCCAAAACACTGAGCTCATACTCGCCGAGGGCGCTTAGTTGTGTTTCGTGATGGAAGAAAGAACTGTTTTTGGTGTTTAGGCGAGAGTAAGGATGGAGAGGAGACTCGATTGTCCTTGGTGAATGCGGGGACGCAATGAGGCTTATATAGAGAGGGGCGCTCATCCTTATTGGACCGCAATTTTTATAATCGCGAAACGGCACAGTTGCCGTTTCGGTGCAATAAAAGGCATCTTTTGATGTCTCCCTTAGCTCGCGCAGAGTCGCAGCTTCTGTGCAGCCGTTGGCTCTCTCTACAGTTCAAAGGGCACAACTCTAGCGTTCTGCAAAGGGCTGCCCGGATCGCTAAGTCAACAACGCGTCACATCCAACTTTTGGCTTGGCTTGGCTTGGCTTGGCTTGGCAGGATATATGGCTTTGTCACCTTTAGTCGTTTGTGCATTTGTGCACTCGTTCGTTTGTACGTCAGTTCAAGCATGCTGCGTTTCCAAGAACTAACCGGATGGGATTGGAGTGCACCGGCGTTGGTGCACGGGTCTTTTATTGGTGTGGGTGTAGGCAAGCGGTCTGAACCGCGCCGGGTTTGCCGGAGGCCGTTTCGTTTGAGTCACGCTGCCATGGCCGGCTCTTCGAGCATGGCGTAGTAGCGTGCCTCGGCTTCCGCCGGCGGGATGTTGCCGATGGGCTCCAGCAGCCGGCGATTGTTGAACCAGTCGACCCACTCCAGGGTCGCGAACTCGACGGCCTCGAAGGAGCGCCACGGCCCGCGCCGATGGATCACTTCAGCCTTGTATAGGCCGTTGATCGTCTCGGCGAGCGCATTGTCGTAGGAATCGCCGACACTGCCAACCGACGGCTCGACGCCGACCTCGGCCAGGCGCTCGGTGTATTTGATCGACCCAATCTGCCTGTCATGATAGGGCGCGATATCGGGCCCAGGCTCCATCGTCAGCATGGTGAAGGCTTCGCCGACCTCCGGTGTGTCACGCCAGATTCCAGCAATGCAGAAGATCGGCTCGTCCTTCTTTGTGAAGAGCCACTTGTCTTTTCGCTTCTTCTTGGGATCTATCGAATCTGTGAACGCAGTTATGTGGACATGCAACACTTTTGGAACCGGCGCTGCAGTGAGGTCCGCCGTGCGGCCGTGCGGAGCCATTCAAAAGAGCGCAGCACGGCGGACCTTCGTTGTAAGCTGGACCAGATCTTGTGCATGCTCGTCCCGAGGACGAGCATCAAGAACGGCGGTGCGAATAGCGTCGACCTTCCCCGGTTGTATCCGCGACGTCAAAGCCGGTTGTTGATGAGCATCGAAACCACGAAGAATGCGCCAATGGAACTCGTCACGATGCCGATCGGCAGTTCCTGCGGCGGAAGCAGGGTTCGGGCGAAGAGGTCGCTGGCAAGAAGCAACACTGCTCCGAACACCGCACAGGCGACGACCCGGCGCAGATGCAACTGGCCTGCCACACGGCGGGCGAGGTGCGGAATCATCAGGCCAACGAAGCCGATGACGCCCGCCACCGCGACCAGAATGGCGGACGCGAATGCGGCTACCACGAAGGTGAGCATACGGAAGCGAGCCACCTGCACGCCGAGGCTCTCGGCCGTGTTCTCTCCGGCGAGGAAAGCATCGAGCTTGCGGTGGTTGCCTAGCGCGAAGACGACGACACCCGCGGCACCAAGTGATGCGAGCCCGATATTGTCCCAGCGGGCAAGGCCGAGTCCGCCCATGGTCCAGAACAGCACGGAATGCGCCGCGCGCTGGTCGCCGGAGAAGACCAGATAGTTGGTGAGCGCAGTGAACAGGAAGGAGACGGCGAGCCCGGCAAGGATCAGCCGCTCCGGCCCCTGGCCATGGATGCGGCTGACCAGCAGCAAGACGATGATGGCCGCAAGCATGCCGCCGGTGAAGGCGGCGATCGGCAGAGTCCAGGTGCCGAAGTGGTCACCGAACACGGTGATGACCGACACCGCGCCTGCCGCCCCCGACGACAGGCCGAACAGGAAGGGATCCGCGAGATCGTTGCGTGTGACGGTCTGGAGCAGCGCGCCGACCACGCCGAGGCCTGTCCCCACGCAGATCGCCAGCAGCGTCCGCGGCAGACGCAGGTCCACGACGATCTTTCCCACCGGGCCCGAGGGTGCTTCACCGCCGAGTCCTGTCGCATAGGCCAGCGAAGCTACTACGTCTCGCAGCGGGATGAGCGTCGAGCCCCAGGCGATCGACAGAAGCGCAAGAACGATCGCCGTCGCGACGCCTGTGCCGATCGCCATGCCATAGAATCTGGGCGTCACGCTCAGAAGGCTTCGGGATGCATCGCCTTGGCGATCTTGTCGATCGCTTCGATATTGGCTGGACCGGGCGTCAGCTCGGCATAGCGTAGTGCTACGAAGCGCTCGTTCTTCACCGCATCGGTCTCCTTCATCGCCGGATGCGCCTTCAGGAAATCGAGCAGTTTCTGGTAACCGGCATCGTCCTGATAATCGAGCAGGATCAGGAACTCTGGATTGCGGGTGGCAACCGTTTCCCAATCCGCGTTGCCCCAGCTCGTCTCCATGTCGGCCATGATGTTCTCGCCGCCCGCGGCCGAGATCATGGCAGTCGGGATGGCGAACTTGCCGGCGGTGAAAGGCTTGTCCTCGCCGGAATCGTAGAGGAACACCCGCGTGCCCTTGTTGTCTCCGACCTTGGCCGTGATGTCGGCAAGCCTCTCTTTCCAGCCGGCGACCAGTTTTCCTGCCTCGACTTCCTTGCCGAAGACTTTGCCGAGCTTTTCCACGTCGCCATAGAGCAGGTCCATCGACGAAGCCGGCCGGTTCTTGTCGAGATGGACGCAGCTTTCGGTCAGCACCAGTGTCTTGATACCGTGCGGGGAAAGCGTGTCGGGTGTCACATCGCCGCCCGGCTTCATACCGTAATACCAGCCGGCGAAGAAGAAGTCGGGCTCGACCGAAATCAGGTTCTCCAGCGTCGGATATTTGGGAGCAAGCTCGGGGATCGAGCCCTGTTCGGCCGTGAACTCAGGCCCGACCTTGTACCAGCCCGTAATGCCGGTCAGGCCGACGATGGAGGGCTGCAGGCCGAGCGCAAAGGCCATTTCGGTCATGTTGAGGTCATGGATAACGGCGCGCTTCGGCGCAGCATCGAAAGTCAGCGGCGTGCCGCAACTGTCGACGGTCACCGGGAAGGCCCAGCCGGCGGAGGTGACAAGCGTAGCGGCAAGACAGATGAGAAGACGTTTCAAGTGCAAATCCTCCAGTGGATCAGGGGTAGACGGAAAGGCGGATGGGAATGTCAAAGATCGTGAGTTCACGGTCCTCCACGGGGTGCGGCAGACGCAGCACGTCGACGGAAAAGACTTCGCGAACGAGGGCCGGCGTCAGCGTCCTGGCCGGTGAATCGAGGCCAACCAGACGTCCCCCGTTCATCACCGCGACACGGGAGGCGAACGGAGCGACAAGCGACAGATCATGCAGGACGGCGACAACCGCGACACCCAGTTCCGCGACCAGTTCCAGAATCTCCGCCCGCGCCCGGGGGTCGAGATGGTTGGTGGGCTCGTCAAGGAAAAGAACCTTCGGCTCCTGCGCGATGGCGCGGGCGATCTGGGCACGCTGGCGCTCCCCGCCCGACAGCGAGCCGATCACGCGGTCAAGCATTTTCAACATGCCCGTCCGCTTCAGAGCCTCGACGACAATGTCGCGTTCCTCGCTCCTTCTCCGCAAGCCGACATGCGGAACCCTGCCAAGCTCGACATAGTCTATCACCGCAAGGCGCGGATCCGGTTGGTCAGACTGGCCGACCACGGCGATCTTGCGGGCACGATCGATAGCGGCGAGATGGTCGAGACGGCGGCCTCCAAGCCTGATCTCACCCAAACCCGGCCGAACCATTCCCGCGAGCATCCTGAGCAGCGTCGTCTTGCCGGCGCCGTTCGGCCCGATGATTGCCAGCCGGTCGCCCGCCTCCACCCTCAGGCTCACATCCTCGACCAGGCTTTGCCCTGCCAGGGAACGGAAACCGACATCGTGCGCCTCGAGCATGACGGTGCTCATCACGCGACCCGCGCGGCGAGGACCGCAGGAATGCGCGCCAGCGTCTTGCCGGCGAGACCAAGGGGACGCTCGCCCTCCCTGCACCAACCATTCGGCAGCCCATGATAGAGGTGTGCGAAGTCGATCAGGTGGGGAGCGTCACGGTCCGAATCGATGTCGCCGAAGAGGTAGCTGGCCTTGCCGCCGGCTGTGTAGGCAACGGTCAGCGGTCTGTCGCATCCGGCCATGCAGTCGGCTTCGGCTATGTGGAACCGGCGGCCCGGCTCCCCGTCCAGTACGGCATTCAGCATAGATATCAGTCGCAAGCCGGGGTTCCCGTCAATCGCACGCCGGCCGGGGCAGCGGATGCAGACGATGATGCTGTGCTCGGGACTGTGCCCTAAATCGACGCTCTCCATCCGTCACCTCCTCTTCAAGGCACGGAAGGATGGCGCGCATGACGGATTGAGGCCGCCTTCGAGCTTCCTCCCGGCACACCCCGTCCGGTCAATTCTCGCTGATGGCAGGTCTCCTGGCTCGCGGGTCTCAGCGCCATCCTGCCTTCCCGGCCTTCCGGCCAGTGGCGTGTCGGATTTTGCTCGCCGCTTACAGTTGCGGGGGCAGCCATGGCATTGGCCTGAAAGGCTTCACCATGTTCCCTTTTCACCCCGGCGCTTGCGCACCGCGGAACCATCGCGAAGAAGGCTATTGGAGTCGACACGTCGTTGCAACGGCGGTTCATCGCAGTCGCGAACTGGACATCCGCACAGTGCCTGGCAGCCAACCAGTGGACTGCGTTGCCAACATTTTCAGTCGGAAACCCAGCTAGAGCGTCAGCGCTCATGCAGCCTGCCTTTCCCAGCTCGGGAATGGATCCGGAAGATCGCGCCAGTGGCCGGGTATGAAGTTCTTTTCCTTGACGAGGCAGGCATCGAGGTCGGAGCGGATTTGGCGTTCATCCATCGGGTCGCAGCCGATGAAAACGATCTCTTGCCTTCGGTCTCCCCAGATCGGGTCGAGATAAGGTTTCATTGCGGCCTTCCATTCCGGATGATCCGGCCACTGGTTCTTCGGTACGGAGGCCCACCAAAGACCGCGCTTGCCGGTGCGGATCAGTGCTCCTGCTTGGCTGATTTCGCCGACATAGTGCGGACGCGTTGCCAGCCAGAAGAAGCCCTTCGCTCGCACAATGCCGGGCCAGGACTTGTTGATGAAGGCCTTGAGCTTCATCGGATCTAAGGGGCGGCGCTCGCGATAGACGAATGAGCGGATGCCGTATTCTTCGGTCTCGGGCACGTGGTCCTTGAAGCCGTTCAGTTCCTTGAACCAGAGCGGATGCTGCTCGGCCTTCTCGAAATCAAAACGGCCTGTGTTCAGAACCTTGTCCAGCGGGACCCGAGCGAAATCTGTCTCGATCAGTTCGGCGTCGGGATTGAGCGAGCGCACGATCGGAAGCAGCGCGTGTCGCCAACGATGCGCCAACGCCACGCCGCCGGTGAGAAGGTGTTTGTCGACTACGCCGGCGACACCATCGATATCGTCGACCCGATAACGGGCGAAGCTCAGGCTATGAAGTTGTTCGTCGGCGCATTGGGAGCCTCCAGCTATGTTTACTGCGAGGCTCGGCCGAGCGAAGGGCTGGGCGACTGGATCGGCTGCCATGTCGGCATGTTCGCCGCCTTCGGCGGAGTGGCGACCATCACGGTCTGCGACAATCTCAAGGCGGCTGTGACCAACCCCGACCGCTATGATCCCGGCCTCAACCGTACGTACCAGGATATGGCCCGGCACTATGGCACCACAATCCTGCCAGCCCGGCCGTACAAGGCCCGCGATAAGGCAAAAGTCGAAGTTTCGGTCCAAATTGCCCAGAGATGGGTGCTGGCGCGCCTTCGCAACCGCCGCTTCTTCAGCCTGGTTGAACTCAATCAGGCGATCGGTGAGCTGGTCGCCGATCTCAATGGGCGGATCATGCGGGCCTATGGTGTAGGGCGACGTGCGATGTGAAGGATAAGGCGACATCCAGATTTACGAGCAGTCGTCTTCGGCTGATCTTGTTGCTCCAGACCTTTGAGGGATCTGGAGGGGCAGATGAGGCGGCTCGACCTGGAGGCGCGCATGGCAATCAAGGCATTGGCGCGGGGCACAGCGAAGAGCGAGATTGCTCGTCTTCTTGGAGTGACTGAGGGAACGGTCCGTTACCACGTGGCCCGGATGAAGACCGGCGCGGTGGACGGTCGTTCACGGCAGCCTTTCAAGGCTGAAGCGTTGCGCGAGGCGATCGAGCACTGGCGCTCCCAGCAAACGAGCGTCGCACTCAACCTTGCTGCGCTTCACGAATGGTTGTGCGTGGAACATGGCTATGATGGCAGCCTCCGCTCCATCGAGCGGTTCTGGAAGAGCGCCTATCCAGCCCCGGCGCTCCGTGCGCGGCGCCGGGTGGAGACGCCAGCCGGGGCGCAGGCGCAGGTGGATTGGGCGCATTTTCCAGGCGTTCTTATCGGGAATGTGCCGATCGATCTGCTGGCCCTGCACATGGTACTTTCGTGGAGCCGTAAGGAGGCGATCGTCTGGTCGACAGCCAAGGACATGCTGTCATGGCTGTCGTGCCACTCGGCCTGCTTCACCCGTCTGGGCGGCGTCGCGGCGACCGTGCGGATTGACAATGAGAAGACAGCCATTGCTCACGGGGCCGGCGCCTGGGGCACGATCAACGCCACCTACCGGCGCTATGGCTTGATGATGCGCTTTCACATCGACGCCTGTGCGCCGCGCCAACCCCAGGCGAAGGGCAAGGTCTG
>NZ_RZTC01000178.1:0-7444 GCF_004023165.1 Mesorhizobium sp. M7A.F.Ca.MR.176.00.0.0
TGGTCATTCAGGTCGGCCGCCGCAACGGTAAGCGCGGTGTGCTGGAAATCAACCTTCCCTCGCAGAACTAGATGCCGTAATGGGCCGGCCTTCGCGAGCATAGCCAGGTTGGGTGGCTGTCCCTCAGAATGATGGTGTTGAAACGGAGTCCGAGCGATCGGCTCCAAGCATCATGAGAGGAACAGCCATGGAACACTATGTGGGAATCGATGTCTCTCTGGAAGAGAGCAGCGTGTGCATTGTTGACGCGACCGGAACGATCGCGCGCGAGGTCAAGATCGCCAGCGAGCCCGAGGCACTGGTGCGCTATTTCGACGAACTGGAACTGTCTGTCATCCGCATTGGGCTCGAGCTCTGCAGCGCCCATGGCGTGAAGAGGAGTCCCTGCCGGGACCGAGGCTGGTCCATTCCGTTAAGACCGTTGCACCACGAGTTTGCTCGGAGCGTGCGAGACATACATTGGAAGGACCGTCCCGCGAAGCACCATGATGCGGCGACCCATGTCGACCGCGTAGACGACCAGACGTCACATGCTCCCGGCAAACAACTTCCCGCATCCCGCACCTAAAAAGGCGCTTGCAAATCTCGCTATTAGACGACGATCCTATATTACACTCATTCGGAGGACGGCCACAGTATGAGTGCACGAATACACAAACAAAGAAAGGCGACACAACCATACATCCTGCCACGAAACCCTCCTTTCGATGCCACGAAACCCTCCTTTCGATGGGTTTCGACTGTCCGATCGCGCAAGGGCGACAAAGGGGAGCCGTAAGCTTCAACTGTAAGACAACTCACGTTGGATATGCCCGACTTATACACTATAGTAGCGGCGAGAAACTCCAAGGTGTGGCCTACTCGGCAAACCGCTGCGCTCAGTTTTTATGAAAGGGCCCTAGAAATGACCAATCGATCAGGCTTAGAGGCGAATGCCGAGGGCGGCTTAAACAACCCGACTCAGCATAACGTAGACCCGTCAGGAGATGCTCTAGCTGAGGTAGCTGTTAGGCTGGTGACTGAAAGTCCTGCTCAAACAGCCTCTGATCTAACCAACTAATCCGAAGCACCTGCTGCGGCTCAAGCTGTGACCGGGCTACATCCATGCGCCGCACCCGCTCGACGTCTGCCAAATCGACCATATCCCGACCGACATCAATTTCGTGGAGGTTGTCGACGGGGCCGGTGTGTTCGTCGGCCGTCCGTATCTGACGATCGTCACCGATGTGGCGACACGAGCCATTCTCGGTTCTGTCTCAGCTTGGAAAAGCCGTCGGTCCTGTCTGGGGGTCGGAACAAGAGCAGTTCAAAATCGTACGCGGCCTTTATCAACCAAAGACAGCAATAGCCTTGATATCCAAGGGTTACCGTGCGATTCTTCGGGCCTGATCCGAGGGAGATGAGAATGTCGGAAACGATGCTCGCAGCACTTACCAACATTCGGACGGCGGAAGATATGATCGTGGCCTTTCGCGATGAGGAGCAGTGTCGGAGATTGCTGGAAAGCATGGTGTGGCCGGCTGGGAGAATTTGTCCTGCCTGTGGTTACAAACGCTCGATCGCGATCGCCGGGCGCGATACAAGCAAGCGACGTGCGCGTCCGGGTCGCTATCAATGCTCCAGCGGCGATTGCCGGTTCCAGTTCACGGTGACGACCCACACGCCTCTGCATTCCACAAAGCTTCCTTATGAGTGTCTGGCTGAATGGCATGTGGCTGATGCTGCAGTCGGATAAGGGTTTGTCCTCGGTGCGCCTGGCCGAGATAAACGGCAAAAATGAACAACGTCGATCCGCTCGCCTGGCTCACGCAAACGCTCGAGCGCATTGCCATGGCTGCCCGAGCAGCGAAATCGACGCACTCATGCCGTGGAATTACGCCGCCTGAACGGCCTCAGCTCGTCGCTTACGGAAATTCGCGCTTACGATACACTCGCCAGGGATGACTCTACGGCTTAAACTTTAAACGATCGCAGATTGGTACGAGGAAACCGAAAATGGAAACACAGGAATCGGCCGAAGTTCTTCATAAGTTCCTGGCGAGAAAGAGGAAATTGACTTCAACGGAAGCGAAAGCAATATTTGAACGTGACATCTTAGGTAGCATGGCAGTCGAAAAGGGAGGGCTGGAGAATCCCATCTTTCTTGTTGTGGGCGGACAACCGGCATCGGGCAAAACCTCTGCAATTAGGCAGTTACTGAATAAATATGATCCCGACTACACTCAAGTGGTAAGCGAGAACGAACTCAAGTCTTTTCTTCCCGACAACAACCGCGCTCGACTCCGGGGATCTCATGTAGTTGAGGAAATAAATCGCTTCGTCGTTTTGACCTGGCGCGATCAATTGATTGAGTATGCGATACGGCATCGATCGAATATCATCGTGGAGACGCGCGATACCCCTAATTACATCCTTCTCGCGAGGGCTCGTCACATTGGCTACAAGACAGAGCTAAATATCGTGGCCACAGATAGAATCACTAGTTTTACCGCCATGCATGATCGTTATGACCGCGGGCTGTCGCAAGGTTCCATCGCCACTATCACCTCTCCAGATGCTAAGGCGCACGATCTTAGTTATTCCGTTTGGCCATTCATAGCGGCTTCAGCCGTTTGTTCCGACTCTTTTGCTCGAATAGCAATCATTCGTCGAACGGGCGAAATAATCTTTGAAAATAAACAAGCCAACGATCCCACTGGACCGATGAAGACGATAGGTGAGCAGGGCGTGATGCAGGCACTTATGATTGCCCGTAATAGGCCATTGGGAAAAACTCACCGGGACGAGATTCAGAATATCTGGAACAAGCTCGAACAGAGCGATAGGTTCGCTCGACATCTACCTTGCGCTAACCTAAAATCTTACACGGCGGAAATCGGCCTGGCGCTTAACAATCAATTGGATTTTGATCCATACAAAATTCCGGCTGACGATCAGCGACATATGGCCGAGATGTTCGTTCGAAATGTTAAGCGAGATGAAGACTTTATAGTGGCAAATATCGGTGATCCGTACTGCTACGTCAGTCATACCATTAAGAGAATCACATCATGCCATAATATATTACAAGAGAGGTTTCTCGGAAAGTCTGCAATTGCTAGAACCGGACCATCGGATTCGACCTTTGCTCCTCAAGAGGATACAACCTGGGGCACTCCCCATCAGGAGCCACTTTTACGGTCATCCATTGTGAAGCGGAAGAGGACAGCTAGCCTGGTAAATCAATCGCCGCAACAGGTGTCTGGTGCGACTAAATTGCAGCGACCAAAGTTTTTGGTCGAGGTGTGCCCATTTTCATTTTCCAAGCGGCATACAGGCGCGGGAATGGCCAACGATGCAGCGCTGGGCGGCATGCAGGGTGAGCATTCGGCGTCGGCGCTCAGTCCGTCAGAACCAAAGTTCGACGACGACTACCCCGAATTTACTGAGGACGGGCTGGCAGAAATCGATGCGCTGTCCAAATCTCGCTCCAATGCTGCACCCAATTTGCACGGGACCAGATTGAATGAGGCGTTTGAGAAAAAGGGCTCCTCTTCAGGCGCGGGAATGGCCAACGATGCAGCGCTTGGCGGCATGAATACAGTACCCTCGGCGGAGGCGCAGAGGTCATCGCAAGCAAGCCCTAAGGACTTTCCCGATTTAACCGACTCCGATCTGGAAGACGAGCATATCGCGGCCGATTTCGCACTGCTTGGCGAGGCGCTGCACAGGGCCAGTCCCGACATCGCCGCCCGGACCCGGTTGGTGGCGCCGGCGGTGGCCCATTTCTTGCGCATGGCTGGGAACCCGGCCGAGGCGGCCGCCGCTTTCCACGACATCATCGATGGCGGCAGGGCCAACTTCGGGGGCGGCACGGCCAGCTTTGTGTTCCTTCCGGTCAACAATGCCGGGACTGGCCCTGGGGGCACCCACTGGTCGCTGCTGTTTGTCGATCTACGCGGGCGCCAGCCGGTCGCCTATCATTACGACTCCTTCGGCACCCTGAACAGCGCCATCGCACAAGGGCTGGCAGCACGTCTGGGCGCCCGCTTGGATCGAGTGCGGATGGCCCAGCAGGACAACACCTACGATTGCGGGGTATTTGTCGTGGACGCCACCAGGGCGCTGGCCGCGCGATTGGCTAAAGGAGAACGGCCCGGGAGCCAGCCGCTGCACCTCGACACCCTCGTCGCCGACCGGCAGGCTTTACTGGACCGCCTCACGGCCCCCAGTAACGCACGAGTGGAACTGGCGTCTTCCTCGAGAAGCAGAGAACGCTCATACGGGGGGCGATAAGCTTCAGGGCGCGCCGCATTAATAGGCCCAGCTATGCCCGCTACGTCCTGATCCGCAGAAGCCGATCCGATCCAGGTGCTCTCAGCGGCATCTGGCACTGGATGCCGACAGCGGCGAGATCATTGCCCATACCCTGACTGATCAGGACACTGGCGATGTCTCTCAAGTTGAGCCACTACTCGACCAGATTGGCGGTCCGATCGGACAGTTTACTGCTGACGGCGCCTATGACGGAAAACCGACTTACGACGCAGTCATCGATCACAGCGCTGCCGCCGCAATCGTCATTCCGCCTCGCGTCAACGCGGTCGAACCATTCGACGATAGACCTCCCGGCCAGAGGGGCCAGCATATCGCCGCAATCGGCAGAGACGGCGGGATGAAATGGCAGGTCTCAACGGTTATGGCAAACGCTCGCTGGTCGAGACCGCCATAGGGCGATACAAGTCCACCATCGGGCGGCGTTTGCGGGCACGGTCGCTTCCCGTTCAGAAGACCGAAGTCGCCATCGGCTGCGCCGTCCTCAACCGCATGCTTGCCTGCGCACGCCCGAAATCCGCCCGCCGCAAGGCGGCCACGGCATAGTCTGCCGCTTCAAAGATCGACATCCCCTCAAGTCCGGACCCATGCACCAACGCCTTCCTGCTTAGGAAAGTTTTTGGGAATGGCAGGGGGACTACGTCGCGAGCATCTGGTCAGCTGTGTGGGAGGGTGGCATGAAGAGCTTCCTGAGGCTGCGAATCAGAACCATCAAGCTATGAAAACCTCCCGCATTCGACGCCCACCGCCGTTAGCGCTGAACGGGAGTGTCATCTTTGAGGGGGATGCCCTCACAGTCCTGCAGCGCCTTCCCGATCGTAGCGTGCAATGCCTTATAACCTCCCCTCCCTATTGGGGCCTGCGCGACTACAAAAACACAGAGCAAATCGGCCTTGAGCCGACGCTCCCGCAGTTCATAAATCGGCTTTTAACAGTGTTCCGAGAGGCGAGGCGGGTGCTGAAGGATGACGGGGTCCTTTGGATCAACATCGGCGATGGCTTTACGAGCGGTAACCGCACATGGCGGGCGCCCGATAAGAAGAATCCGGCTCGGGCCATGTCAATGCGTCCGGAGACACCTGAAGGTCTCAAACCAAAGGATCTGATGGGCATTCCCTGGCGGCTGGCGTTCGCCTTACAGGATGATGGATGGTATCTCAGAGCCGATGTCATCTGGAACAAGCCGAACGGGATGCCTGAAAGCGTTCGAGATCGCCCGACGAGGACGCACGAATACCTCTTTATGTTTTCTAAGGAGGAGCAATATTTCTATAATCGAGACTCGGTTCGAGAAGGCAATGGGCGGAATCTTCGCTCGGTTTGGAACGTCAATACACTGCCTTTTGCGGGAGCTCATTTCGCGACTTTCCCTCCCAAATTGATCGAGCCCTGCATCCGTTCATCAAGCCGCCCCGGCGACTTCGTACTAGATCCCTTCTTTGGCTCGGGGACCGTCGGTCTGGTAGCGCAGGAGCATGGTCGCTCATACGTTGGCATTGAACTTCACCCCGCTTACGTTGCCCTGGCCGCCGAGCGGCTGTGTCACTCCGATGGATCGATTATCCGAGTGGCCGCATGATACCGTCTCCGGAATTGCAGATAGAATTCAGCGTTGCATTGGCTGAAATTCGCCAGTTAATGCTTCAAGAAGCGCTCAAAGAGACCGTTCGGAAGCTCGACATTCCATCGTTGGACCGGGAGCTGGCGGCCAACGTCCCGGGCCATAGTTTGACGCAACTCGCCAGTCACGGCATTCGCGGCGAAATGTTGTTTCCCGTCCCGTTGGTCTTAACCGCGAACCCTCGCTTGATCGGTTACTACCGCCTCCTCTACGGCTATAGCCAAAAGGAATTCTACACAACGGCAACTGGAGCGGGCCGCTTTATTTCGATGGAGACGAAGGGGATCCTACGCTCGGCTTTGTCGCCCGACATCGAAACGCTGTGCAAAGAGATGTGTGAGGCCGGTGCGCAGCTGCTCACGGGCATCGCCGGTAAGGCTGTCACCATCGCCCTTTTAGACGACCTGACCCTGCTTACATTGGGGCCGCAACTGCGCGGGGGAGCCAATGTCCGTCGGGGTACCGCCGGCATCATCCAGGTTTTCAACGTCATCAAGGAACTTGTGCAAGACCACATCGAGGCGTCGGGCCCAAGGTTCATCCGCGTCCGGAACGCGGCTGGTCGTCAGGTACGCATCGAATTCGCCGCAGACCCGGACATCGTGATCCGCGAGGAAATGAGGGCCGACAGCTTTCGCAATATTGTCGCGATCGAGGTAAAGGGCGGCACAGACTTTTCCAACATCCACAACCGAATTGGCGAGGCTGAAAAGAGCCACCAGAAAGCTCGAGGAGCCGGCTACGTCGAATGTTGGACTATTGTGAATGTCGATCGCATCGACATGACCATGGCCGCGCGCGAATCCCCGACCAGCAATCGCTTTTACCGAATCTCGAGTCTCGTAGCTGCCTCAGGGGCAGAATTCGACGAGTTTCGTGACCTAGTGACGGCCATGATCGGCATCGCCGGTACAACGTCCTAGCGCTTCCGTGCTCCATCGGACATGGATCCTACGTGAGAGCCAACAGATCACTATAAATCTGACGAAGGTGTTCGTCAGACGGCATCGTCAACTTAACGAAGCTTGGATACCGATGTGCGACAGAGCGTGACCCACTCTACCGCCGCCACCGCTTTCCCGCCGAGATCATCGCCCATGCTGTCTGGCTCTATTTCCGTTTTCCTCTCAGTTTGCGAATGGTCGAGGACTTGCTGGCGGCACGAGGGATTATTGTCTCGCATCAGACAGTCCGGCTTTGGGCAGAGAAATTCGGGCGGACCTTTGCCAGCGAGATCCGCCGCCGCTCAGCGGGTCGGCTGGTGACAAGTGGCATCTCGACGAGGCCGTCGTTTCGATCCGCGGCAAGAAGCACTGGCTCTGGCGCGCCGTCGATCAGGACGGTTTCGTCCTGGAGGTCCTGGTGCAAAGTCGTCGCAATGCCAAGGCGGCCAAGCGTCTGATGCGCAAGCTGTTGAAGGGCCAAGGCCGCGCGCCGCGCGTGATGATCACCGACAAGCTTCGGTCTTACGACGCTGCAAAGCGAGAGATCATGCCGGGGGTCGAACAC
>NZ_RZTC01000178.1:7454-7844 GCF_004023165.1 Mesorhizobium sp. M7A.F.Ca.MR.176.00.0.0
AGCGCTGCAAATGGCGTTGTGACTTGAAGCGTTTCATGATCCGATTGCCAACCTGTTCCACATCCCCCGCCACGAAATCTCCTCCAGCCATCATCGCGAACTGCGTTCAGAGGCAATGAACCTGTGGGCAAAAATCGCGCGGGCTTGAACCGCCGTGGGGCAAGCGGGCTACGACCGCCTCGCGCTCTTTAAGTTTACGATGCCTCTCCAGCCTGCACATCGTCGATTGGGAGGCCAGATCCCGACCCGACGGCAGCGCGTCCTGGGCCATCTTGAAGACCGGATCGGAGCGCAGCCGGTTGGCGTCGTTGCCATCCTCATAGCCGGCGGCGATCATCTTCATGCGAAAGCCGATTATGTCGGCCAAGCTGTGGGCGGTCTGGTCCGGAC
>NZ_RZTC01000179.1:0-7772 GCF_004023165.1 Mesorhizobium sp. M7A.F.Ca.MR.176.00.0.0
TGCCGGCACCATCATCGAGCTGGCGCATGACACGCTGCGCGGCGAATTCCGCAACATCGACACGCGGCAGACGCGTGTGGTGCTGATCGAGGCCGGGGACCGCATCCTGGCCAATTTCGCACCGAAACTTTCCGACTATGCCAGCAAAGCGCTCGAGCGGCTCGGCGTGACGGTCGAGCTCGGCCGGGCCGTCACGCGCTGCGACGTCGAAGGTGTTGCATTTGGCGATAAGCAACTGGCAGCCCGAACGATCCTGTGGGCAGCCGGCGTTGCCGCGTCGCCGGCCGCTGAATGGCTGGGAGCGAAGGCGGACCGCGCGGGCAGGGTGCTGGTCGAGCCCGATCTGACTGTATCTGGCAGCCCGGAGATTTTCGTCATCGGCGACGCCGCCCTTGTGCTGCGGCCCGATGGCCGGCCGGTGCCCGGCGTCGCGCCTTCCGCCAAGCAGCAGGGCCGACATGTTGCGGCCACCATCAAGGCCAGGCTCGGCGGCGACACGACCGCGCGTCCTTTCCACTACAGGCATGCCGGCGATCTCGCCACGATCGGCAAGCGCGCCGCGGTGATCGATTTCGGCTGGCTCAAGCTGACCGGCTGGGCGGCCTGGTGGCTGTGGGGAGTGGCGCACATCTATTTCCTGATCGGTTTTCGCAACCGGCTTGCGGTTTCGCTGAGCTGGCTATGGATCTACGCGACAGGCCAGCGCAGCGCGCGGCTGATCACCCAAGGCGACGACGACAAGGGCTGATTTCCTCACCCCGATCGTTCATCGGCACGTCATCCGTTGCTGATCGAGTGGCGGCTTCATGCGCGCGACTTGTTGAATGGACTTAAGCAGGTTTCAGAGCGAAGTTCGCTTCGGGGCAGGGCTTGTCAGTTGTCGAAGGAGAAAACATGTCGCAACTGCTCCATCCCATATCCCGCCGCGATCTCCTTGCGGGCGCCGCCGCAGGGGCACTGATTATGCTGCATCCGTTCTCCGCCCGCGCTCAAGGCAACCAGGCCCATCTCCGGATCATGGAGACCACCGACATCCATGTGAACGTGCTGCCTTACGATTACTACGCCGACAAAACGAACGACACGCTGGGCCTGTCGCGCACGGCGTCTCTCATCGATGCTGTGCGCAAGGAAGCCGTGAATTCGATGCTGATCGACAATGGCGACCTGCTGCAGGGCAATCCGATGGGCGACTACATCGCCTATGAGAAGGGGCTGAAGGACGGCGACCTGCATCCGATCATGAAAGGCATGAACCTGCTTGGCTACGAGTGCTCGACGCTGGGCAACCACGAGTTCAACTACGGCCTGTCGTTCCTGGATAAGGTGCTGGCCGGCGCCAATTTTCCCTTCGTCTGCGCCAATTTGATCCGCGGCACCGAGCTTGCCGCGAACCCGCGCGACGACAAGCTCTATCTCAAGCCCTATGTCATCCTCGACAAGAAGATCAAGGACGGTTCGGGCGCCGAGCAGCCGATCAGGGTCGGCATCATCGGCTTCGTGCCGCCGCAGATCATGGTCTGGGATCTCAAGAACCTCGAGGGCAACGTCAAGACGCGCGACATCGTCGAGGCGGCCAAGGCCTGGGTGCCGCAGATGAAGGAGGAGGGCGCCGACATCGTCCTTGCGCTCTCGCATTCCGGCATCGACGTGAAGCAGGGCGACATGATGGAGAACGCCTCGTTCTTCGTCGCCGGCGTCGACGGCATCGATGCGGTGTTCACCGGCCACCAGCATCTGGTGTTCCCCGGCAAGAAGGATTTTCAGTCGCTCGACGGTGTCGACACGCAAAAGGGCACGCTGCAGGGCAAACCCGCCGTCATGGGCGGTTTCTGGGGCTCGCATATGGGGCTGATCGACCTGATGCTGGAGCGTGACGGGTCGAAATGGAAGGTCGTTTCAGCCACCTCCGAAGCGCGGCCGATCTTCGAACGCCTCGACAACAAGAACAAGCCGACTGTCCCGGACGACAAGCGCATCATCGCGGCCCTCGAACAGGATCACCAGGCGACGCTGGCCTATGTGCGGCGTCCCGTCGGCAAGACCTCCGCGCCGCTTTATTCCTATTTCGCGCTGGTCGCCGACGATCCGTCGGTGCAGGTCGTCAGCCAGGCGCAGACCTGGTACCTCAGGGATATCCTCAAGAACACGCAATGGAAGGATGTGCCGCTGCTGTCGGCGGCCGCGCCGTTCAAGGCCGGCGGGCGCAACGGCGCCGACTACTATACCGACGTGCCGGCAGGCGATATCGCCATCAAGAATGTTGCCGACCTATACCTCTATCCCAACACCGTGCGTGCGGTCGAAATCACCGGTGCGCAGGTCAAGGAATGGCTGGAAATGTCGGCCGGCATCTTCAACCGGATCGAGCCTGATAAGGCCGACCAGGCCCTCATCAACACTGATTTTCCGTCCTACAATTTCGACGTCATCGACGGCGTCACCTACAAGATCGATCTGTCGCAGCCGTCGAAATACGATACCAAGGGCGGGCTGGCCAACGCTGGCGCCAATCGCATCGTCGACCTGAGTTTCGATGGAAAACCAATTGATCCTAAACAGAAATTCGTCATCGCGACCAACAATTATCGGGCTGGCGGCGGCGGCAATTTCCCCGACATCAATGCCTCGAAGATCATCTACGAGGCGCCGGACACCAATCGCGATGTCATCGTCCGCTATATCGTCAGCGAGGGCACGATCAATCCGTCGGCGGACGACAACTGGTCGTTCGCACCGCTGCCTGGAGCCAGCGCCGTCTTCGAAACCGGCCCCAAGGCCAAGGATTTCATCGCGCAGGTGAAATCGCTGAAGATCGAACCGGCGGGCGAGGGCGAGGCGGGCTTCGCGAAATACCGCATCCTGCTTTGAAGGGTAGCTTCGAGGCGGCTCGATCCAAGCCCCTTACGGCGTGGATTGATCCGAGCCGAAACGTTCCTTGATGTCAGGCATGACGAGATCCAGCGCATCCGTGGAAATGCCGCCGGAATAGCCGTCCGGCAGTTGCTTGATCAGTTCGGGATCGTCGAGCCCTTGCGAAAAGTCGCCGCCGGAATAAGGGCCGAGCAGATAGACGCGGCTGTCGACTCCTTGCATGCGATCGAGAAACCGGTTCGGCCACCCCCACATCCATTTCGCGACGTTGACGGGGATGAGCAAGGTGCCTTTGCGGCAGGCATCCGGAACGTAGCCGGTCCAGCCAATTGCGGCATAGCGCAGGATGCATTGCGTCAGCGATGCGCGGCTTAGCGTATGCATGTCCGGCAGCGCAGCCTTGACCGCGGCAATCGGCTTGTCGCCGCCATAGACCGAGAGATAACCGCGCTCGGCTGGTGCCAGCGTGGCAAGCCATGCGGCCAGCTTTTCGCCTTCGGCCGGATCGTTGCTCTTGACGTTGATGTTGAAGCGGCGGGCCGGGAAGTGCGTCAGAACCTCATCCAGGGATGGCATCATGCCGATACCTTTGCCGCGGAATGGAAAGGTCTTGCCGCCATCCGCCGTATAGCCATAGCCGACATCGAGGGCCTTCAACTCGGCCATGGAATGGCTGCGCGTTTCTCCCGTGCCTTCCGTGCGGCAATCCAGCGTCCAGTCATGGAAGACGGCGAACTTGCCGTCCGTCGTCGGGTGAACATCCAGTTCGAGCGCGTCGGCGCCCAGCGCAAAGGCGGCCTCCATCGAGGGAATTGTGTTTTCGAGGTAGCCATGGCGCGGCGGCAACATGCGACTGGCGGTACAAGTCTGTCCTGTCATGCCTGCGCGCAAATAGTCCTGGGCAAGGCCGCGATGGGCAAGCATCTCCGGCTTGCCGGCGGGGCGATTCGATAACAGCGAGGTGTTGTTGAGCCAGATGCCCACCGCAGCGACAACAATGACGCCGAAGAAGATCGTCCGTCTGCGCATCAGGTGATTTCCGATTCGTCCGTCCTGCCCGGCATTCTGCTTCGCGATCGGACTTTTTGACGGCGACGGCGCGGCGATGTCGAGATCATGCTCGACATAGCCTGGTCAAGAGCGTGTCGGCTTACGCCTTGTAGACCACCTGGCGCACGTCGATGTAGCTGGCGCGGAAGCCAGCCTCGCAATAGTGCAGGTAGAACTCCCAGAGTTTCTTGAAGCGGTCGTCGAAGCCGAGCGGGACGATCTTTTCCCATGACGCCCAGAACCGGTGGCGCCACTCGGCAAGCGTGCGCGCGTAGTCGTCCGGAAACACGCGCTCGCGCAGATGGGCAAGGCCATGATCCTTGCCCAGTGCCTTCAGGATCGACGGTGTCGGCAGCATGCCGCCCGGGAAGACGTAGCGCTGGATGAAATCCGGCCTGGCGCGATAGGTGTCGTAGGCGGCTTCGTTGATGGTGATGATCTGCAGGCCGGCGGTGCCGCCAGGCCTTAGACAGGCCTTCATCTTGCCGAAAAACACCGGCCAGTATTTCTCGCCGACCGCCTCGAACATCTCGATCGAGGCGATGCGGTCATAGGTGCCGGTTTCGTCGCGATAATCCTGCAGCTTGATGTCGACCTTGTCGGCAAGGCCAGCCTTGGCGATGCGAGCCGTGGCAAAATCGTGCTGCTCGCGGCTGATCGTCAGCCCGGTCACGCGGCAGCCGATCTCGCGCGCCGCGAATTCGGCGAAGCCACCCCAACCGCAACCGATTTCCAGCACATGGTCCTTCGGACCGATCCCTGTATCCTTCGCCAGAGCGCGATATTTGGCGGCCTGGGCGCCTTCCAGGTCGTTGGCACCGGTGGTGTAGAGCGCCGAGGAATAGGTCATGCTCGGATCGAGCCATTCCTTGTAGAAGGCGTTGCCGAGGTCGTAATGCGCCGAGATATTGCGTTTCGAACCGGTGCGCGTGTTCTGGTTGAACCAGTGGCGGATGCGCTGGACGGTGTTGATCAGCCAACTGGTGCCGCCCGCGATACTCTCGCCAATGACCGAATTGACCACGAACAGCTCCAGGAAGCTGGTCACATCAGGGCTTTCCCAATCGCCGTCCATATAGGATTCGGCAACGCCGATCGTGCCGCCGGAAAAGGCGCGGCCGGGCAAGCGCCAATTCTTCAGCACCAGTTCGGCATCCGGGCCAGGTCCCTTGCCGCCGACGAGCACGGCGCGGCCGTCCGGCAGCCTCACCCTGAGCGAACCGCGAGGCAGGTTCATTGCCGCCGACAGCACCATGCGCGCTTTCGCTGGAAGGCCTTTGACGATCTCGGCGAAGTTGAATTCATCGAGCCTGACCGCGTCGCTCAATGCTACGCTAAAATGTTCCTTTTGCGCCATCTCATGCCCCTGGATTTCCGCGGTGCCGGCGCAAATTGCCGGACCACGGTTCTCTTGGATCATTCGCCAGCTTCGAACGCCGCCGCGACCGGTTCGTCGGCGAGCGGGTTCGAACGAAGTGCGCGCCCCCTACCAGAGCTTCAGCGCTTCCCGGTGAATCCGTGCGACAATCTTCCACGTCATGCGGGGAAACTTCAAGGGGCAGGCTGCAAGCGGGGCTGTGCCAAGCAGATTGCTCGCGCCGGCGGGCATCTATGCCTTTGCACAGCCAAGGCGCAGCGCGTCAAAAAAACGCCTATGGCCGCAGAATTCCGTGTGCGATAGATTTAGCCATGCGTTATGTAATCGTCATTGCCGCCATCGCGTTTTTCCTGATCTGGGATGGCATGTACAATCAGGGCCGCTATCTCGACACCGCTGTGAGAGAGCTTAGCCATGTTGTGCGATATGTTACCAGCAAAGCTTAACTCCAGTGGCAGCAGCCGCGACATCCTTGTCGATTGACGTCAACGTCCTGCCGTCACAAAAGACCCCGGCACTTTGATCGAGGAGGCGGGGTTGATCCGGCATATCGTTTTCTTCAGCGCGCGGCGAAAAGAGGATGTCGAGGCTGTGCGCACCGGCTTGCTGGCGCTCGGCGACATTCCTCATTCCAGCCTGTTCGAGGTCACGCTCAACACCAAGGTGGATCCGCTGTCGGATGAGGTCGACGTGGTTGTCTATGCGGAGTTCGTCGATGACGCCGCGCTGGCCGCCTACAAGGCGCACCCGCTCTACGCGCAGACCACCAGCAAGGTCAAACCGATGCGTGAACTGCGCTATTCCGCCGATGTAGTCGCGGGGAGCTGATCGAACCTTGCTCCAGGGGCGCCTTTCGACGTCCGGTGAATTGACGGGCGAACTGGCCGGTATTGCGATCAAGTCTTGAACGGCTTTGCGGAATGATGCACATCGCGCCTGCATGACCAAAACCGCAGCCGCAGGCACCCATCCGCTCGATCATCTGGTGCTGCCGACGCACAGCCTCGATGTGGCGCGAGCCCGGCTCACCGCGCTTGGCTTCGTCGTTGCCCCGACCGGAATCCATCCGTTCGGAACGGAAAACTGCTGTGTTTTCCTGGCCGACGGCACCTATCTCGAACCTTTGGCGGTCGGCGACGAGCATGTGGCGGCAAAGGCTATCGCAGACGGCAACGTCTTCGTCGCGCGTGATCGCGCCTATCGCGACAGCAACGGCGACGAGGGATTTTCCGCCATTGTTCTAGGCACGGGCAATGCCGATGCCGACCATGCACGCTATGTCGATGCCGGCATCTCGGCGGGAGACATGCTGGGTTTTTCGCGCGCCTTCACCGACCCTGCCGGCAAAAGCGACATCGCGTCGTTCAAGCTCGCCTTTGCGGCCGGAGCCGAAGCCACGGACGCCTTTCTGTTTGCCTGCGAGCGGGTCAACGCGCCTGATGTGGATCGCACGGCTTTGCAGGCCCACGCCAACGGCGCGACCGGAATTGTCGAGATCTTGGCGGTCAGCGATGCGCCCGGAAAGCAGCATGGGCTGATTTCCGTGGCGGTGGATGATCCGGCCGCCGACGGGCAGGGCGGCATTTTTCCCTTGCCGAATGCGGATTTGAGCGTGCTTGACCGCGCGGCTTTCACCGCGCGCTTCGGCCTGCCGGCCGGCGCGCCGACAGATCTACGCTTCGCAGCGGTGGTCTTTTCGGTCCGGAACGCCGATGTGACATCGAGGCTGCTTGCAGCCAATTCCGTCCTACACAATATAGCGGGCAATGATATCGTCGTGCGGCGTGCACCCGGACAGGGCGCGGCCTTTATCTTCCGGGAGATCCCATGAGCAAGCCGCAAGCGTCCAATTCGATGGCGCCCAATTCGTCTGTAGCCGTCGGCAATGTCGTCTTCGACAACAGGGCGGCTTTGTCCCTGATCGCCGGCCCGTGCCAGTTTGAATCGCGCCAGCATGCCTTCGACATGGCCGGCGCACTGAAGGAACTGACCGGCAGGCTCGGCATAGGCCTCGTCTACAAGACCAGCTACGACAAGGCCAACCGCACCTCGCTGTCGGCGACGCGCGGCGCCGGCATGGACGCAGCCCTTCCCGTCTTCGACGAACTGCGCAAGGAATTTTCGCTCCCCGTGCTGACCGATGTCCACACCGAGGAGCAGTGCGCCATCGTCGCGCCGCATGTCGATGTCCTGCAGATTCCGGCTTTCCTGTCGCGCCAGACCGACATGCTGGTCGCCGCGGCGAAAACCGGCAAGGTGATCAATGTGAAGAAGGGGCAGTTCCTCGCCCCCTGGGACATGAAGAACGTCGTCGCTAAGATCACCGGTTCCGGCAATGCCAATGTGCTGACCACCGAGCGCGGCGCCTCCTTCGGCTACAACACGCTGGTCTCCGACATGCGCGCTCTTCCCATCATGGCCGAGATCGGCGCGCCGGTGATCTTCGATGCCACCCATTCGGTGCAGCAAC
>NZ_RZTC01000180.1:0-7514 GCF_004023165.1 Mesorhizobium sp. M7A.F.Ca.MR.176.00.0.0
GGCATTGCCTGCGCCATCGTCGGCATCGTCATCGGCACGCTGACGCTGACCGGCATCGCTTCGACCTTCATCGGCTGGATCATCTCCATCGGCGAGAACAATCTGTTCCTGTCGCTGTTGCTGACCATGCTCACCTGCCTGGTGCTGGGCATGGGCATCCCGACCATTCCCAACTACATCATCACCTCGTCGCTGGCCGGGCCGGCGCTGCTCGAGCTTGGCGTGCCGCTGCTGGTCAGCCACATGTTCGTCTTCTATTTCGGCATCATGGCCGATCTGACGCCGCCAGTGGCGCTGGCCGCCTTTGCCGCGGCACCCATGGCTAGGGAAAGTGGCCTGAAGATCGGCATCCAGGCGACTAAACTCGCCATTGCCGGCTTCGTGGTGCCGTTCATGGCGGTCTACACGCCGGCTCTGATGCTGCAGGACGCCGGGCCGATCGCCGCGCAGTTCGGCTATCCCGTCGAGGTCGCCTACATCGTCGCCAAGGCATGCATGGGCATCGTGCTGTGGGGTGCCGCCGCCGTCGGCTTTCTCGCCCGCCGCATGGCGGGGTGGGAACGCCTGCTTGCCTTCGCCGCCGGCGTGCTTCTGGTCGCCGCGGTACCGCTGACCGACGAGGCCGGCTGGGCGCTGGCGCTGGCCTGGATCGGCTGGCACTGCTTTCGTGCGCGGCAGGCTTCAGTCAAAACATGAGCCTTTGCATCCTGGCCGCCGGCAAGATGGTGACGTTCTCCGTCGCCGCCTTTACGCTGTCCTGGACGCATTCGGTGGAACGGACGCGCTGGGAGGAAGACTGGAAGGTCACGCCTATCGGCCTGCAGTTGGTCGAGGCGCGGGTCAAGGGCTCGGGCGCCGGCATGGAGCCACCGGAAGGCGCGGTGCTGAAGAATAGCTGGTGGGCCTATACGCCCACGGTCGGCCCACAGCGGCGCGTCATACTCGCCGCCTCCGGCGCAACCGGCGACGGCTGGACGCTGTGCTCGGTTCAAGGCTGCCGGGAATTGGGCAAGGGGGCCGGCGACGCGATCGTGCTGAAGCCGTGCGAATCCACCGGTTCGAGCCAACCGCGATAACGCCCGATCAATGCGCTGAGCGGCGGCTCGTTCTCCAGCAGCCACATCCTCAGTCAAGGAACCGCTCGCGCAGCTCCGGAGAAGGAACCTCGCAGCTGTCCTTCCTGCCGAACAGCGCGTAGCGATTCCTGGCAACGCGCTCATAGAGCCAGTCGCGCAGCGGGCGCGGCAGCAGCAGCAGCGTTTTTGCCGCCCGCCAGGGCCAGCCGAGTTCCGCCATGACAGCGACGAAGCTGTCGAGCCGCGTGAAGGCGACGCCGTCGATCAGGACGAGGTTGGGTTCGTAAGAGTCCGTGCGCAGTCCATGCTTCCGAAACAGCGTTTCACCGAAGGGCGACTGCGCGGTGGCGAAGCGGAAACGGCCTTGGCGATCGAGCCTGACCACCATGCGCACGAAGCCTGAGCAGAGCACGCAGACGCCATCGAAAACGATCAATCGTGGCGTGCGTCGAGAGTTGTTCCGGAGGGACGATTTGACTGGGGTCGACTGGGTTGGGAATGGTCGGTCACGCTGGCCTCGGCTGCTCGTGTCCTATGACACTAAGCCGGCCAGCGTCGGTATCAAAGCCGTGGCGATGTCGCACGGCGCCTGTCGGCGAGAGCGGGACGCTCGGCGCGATAGGTGGTGGCGCGGGTAGAGGCGGCCGGCCGGCAGATCCGGCTGTCGTGGCGATTTTCGAAAGCCATGATCAGTGCGCGCCCAGCGAGTTGCCGCGACGGGCGCAAGCAGGGCCGGGGCCGCGCATGTAATAGCGCTCGGGCCGATAGGTCGGCGCGACGAATTCGCGGATGGCGGCGGCATAGCCGATGAGGTGCGCGAGGAAGTTCATTACCCTTGTCCCTGTCCCGATTTTCGGATGTCCCTTCCGAATTGCGGTCATCATAGCGTCGAGGCGTGAATAGTCGGTGAACGTGATGTTAATATCTGGTCGAAAATGCCTTGCTTCGTGGCTGGATTGCGGCTGATTCGGGGTCTTTCCGTGCAGTTGGCGGCATTCCGGCCAATGTGACTTTTGCATCACATATGTTTCGTTTGAATGTCGCGCGCGCGCGGTTCTGTTTCAACTTTTGCCGCGCCCGCAAGATTCAGGTGCTGACGGCCATAAGGCCTCGGGCGCGCCCTGGCGTCCAGATCGGTCCGTGAGCGCGGAACTGGAGCGCGGTCTGTCCGTTCTCACCTTCATCTGGTTGTGGAAGGGAGATATCATGGCGCCGCGTCCGGCCTGGAGAGGCTATTTAAAGCTTTCGCTGGTCACCTGTGCCGTCGAACTCACCAATGTCGTCACCCACACGGAGCGGGTCTCGTTTCGGATTCTCAACCGCAAGACCGGCAACACGGTGAAGCGCCTCTATGTCGATGCCGAAACCGGCAAGCCTCTGGAGGAGGATGACGAGATCAAGGGCTATGAACTCGACGATGGCGATTTCATCCATATCGAGGAAGACGAGATCGAGGCGGTGCAGATCGAATCCTCGCACACCATGGCCCTCGACGGTTTCGTCGACAAAGCTTCGATCCAGCAGATCTATCTCGATACGCCCTATTATGTCGCCCCGGCCGACAAGGTGTCGGAAGAAGCGTTCGCCGTCATTCGCGACGCGATGGCGGGCAAGAAGATGGCCGGGTTGGCGCGTATCGTGCTCTACCGACGCGAACGGCCGGTGGTTATCGAGCCGCTCGGCAAAGGCATGGTGCTGACGACGCTGCGCTACGACAACACGGTGCGCCAGCCGGACACCGTCTTCGGCGACATCGAGTCGGTGAAGACCGATCACGAGATGACCGACCTCGCCGAGTTGATCATCGACAAGAAGAAGACGAAGTTCGACCCCTCGAAATTCGACGACAAATACGAGGACGCGCTGCTGGAGCTGATCCGCGCCAAGAAGGCTGGCCACAAGGCGCCGAAGGCCAAGGCGGCGCCCAAGCCTTCCAATGTCGTCAATCTGTTCGACGCGCTGAAGAAGAGCCTGTCAGATTCCGGATCATCGAAAAGGTCTTCGTCGGCGAAAGCCAAGCCGGCGGCCAAACGCGCCAAGCCGAAAGCCAGCGCGCCCAAACGCAAATCGGCCTGAGGAACCCAACGGATGGCCAGCCTCGAACAATATTACTCCAAGCGCGATTTCAAGAAGACCGCCGAACCGGCCGGCAAGGTCGCCCGGACCAAGAAGAGCGAGGTCGGCGGCATCTTCGTCATCCACAAGCATGCCGCGACGCGGCTGCATTACGACCTGCGGCTCGAGCATGACGGCGTGCTGTGGAGCTGGGCGGTGACGCGCGGCCCGAGCCTTGATCCGCATGAGAAGCGACTGGCCGTGCATGTCGAGGATCACCCGATCGACTATGCGCCGTTCGAGGGCACCATTCCCAAGGGCGAATATGGCGGCGGTTCGGTCATCGTTTGGGACGAGGGCACCTGGACCCCCGAGATCGACCCGGCCAAGGCGATGAAGAAGGGCCATATCAGCTTCGAGCTCAGGGGACACAAGCTGCATGGGGCATGGCATCTGGTGCGACTGAAGCCGCGTGCGGGTGAAAAGCGCGATAACTGGCTGCTGATCAAGTCGGACGATGCCGCAGCGCGTCCCGGCGAGGACATCCTCAAGGAGGCGCCGGAATCGGTGAAGTCGGGCCTGACCATCGAGGAGGTCGGCGAGGGCAAGACCGCGAAGGGTGAGAAGCCGAAGGTCTGGCATTCCAACAAGCCGGCCGCCGGCAAGACGAAGGCCGCGGGCAAGAAACTCGACTTCATCGAGCCGCAGCTGGCCACGCTGGAGCGCGATGCGCCGCCGGGCAAGGACTGGCTGCATGAGGTGAAGTTCGACGGCTACCGCATGCAGGCACAGATCGCCGGCACCGACGTGCGGCTGCTGACCCGGACCGGCCTCGACTGGACGAAGAAGTTCGGCGGCGAGATCGTCGCGGAGTTGGCCGCGCTGAAGTGCAGCGACGCCATCATCGATGGCGAGGTGGTCGTGCTGGCCGACAGCGGCGTCTCGTCTTTCGCGCTGTTGCAGCAGGATCTGTCGGCGAAGCGGACGAATCGCTTCATCTATTACGTATTCGATCTGATGCGCCTCGATGGAAGGGATTTGCGGCGCGAGCCGCTGGTCGAGCGCAAGCAGGCCTTGCAGGATTTGCTCGGCAAGCAGTCCGACAATCCGGCGGTCCGCTTCAGCGACCACTTTTCCGAACCCGGCAAGATCATGCTGGAGCATGCCTGCCGGATGGGCCTGGAAGGCGTCGTCTCCAAGCGTGCCGATGCACCCTATCGCAGCGGCCGCGGCCCGACCTGGGTGAAGTCGAAATGCACGGCGCGGCAGGAATTCGTCATCGGCGGCTATCTGCCGTCGGACAAGACCGGGCGCGGCCTGCGCTCGATCCTGGTCGGCTTCCACGAGGGCGGCAAGCTGCATTATGCCGGGCGCGTCGGCACTGGTTTCTCCGGCAAGGGCGCCAATGAGCTGAAGGCAAAACTCGATGCATTGACGGCAAAAACATCGCCCTTCTCCACCGCGGTGCCGAAGGGCAAAGGCCTGGTCTGGGTCAAGCCCGAACTTGTCGGCGAAGTGGAGTTTCGCAGCTGGACCTCGGACCGTATAATACGCCACGCCTCGTTCCAGGGATTGCGCGAGGACAAGCCGGCGGTGGAAGTCGTGCAGGAAAAGCCCGAAGCGTCGACAGGCAAGCCATCGACAGGCAAGAGCACGGCCAAGCCGGCATCGGGTGGCAAAGCCGCCGGATCGATGACGACCACGGTAAAACTCTCGCATCCCGACAAGCTGCTGTGGCCGGACGAAAACATATCCAAGCAGGGCCTGCTCGACCATTACGCGCAGGTTTGGCCGCGCATGGAACAGTTTGTCGTCAACCGGCCGCTCAGCCTGGTGCGGGCGCCGGACGGTGTCGGTGGCCAGCGTTTCTTCCAGAAACATGCCTCGGCCGGTATGAGCGACAAGATCGCGCGCATGAAGGATCCGACTGACGGCGAGGAGATCTTGTACATCCGGGATTTCGATGGTGTCGCCGCATTGGTCCAGTATGGCGTGGTCGAGATCCACATCTGGGGGTGCACGATCGACGAGATCGAAAAGCCCGACCAGATCATCTTCGATCTCGATCCCGATGAAGGTGTCGACGTGAAAGCGGTCCGCGAGGCGGCACTCGATATCAGGGGCAAGCTCGACGAGCTGTCGCTGCCGAATTTCGTCAAGACTTCGGGCGGCAAGGGTTTTCACGTCATGGTGCCGCTGAGACCAGCGTCGGATTGGGAGGAGGTCAAAACCTTCGCCCATGATTTTGCCCGTGCGCTGGAGCAGGGTGCCCCCGACCGCTACACGGCGACGCTGTCGAAAAAAGCGCGTACGGGAAAGATCTTCGTCGACTATCTGCGCAATGGCAGGGGCTCGACGACGGTCGCGCCCTATTCGTCACGCGCCAAGAAGGGCGCCACGGTGTCGATGCCGGTGACGTGGCCAGAGATCGAGGCCGGCTTGGCGCCGAACGCTTTCCCGATCGGCGACAAGACTACGCTGAAACAGCTGGCGAAAGCCGATCCGTGGTCGGATTTCTTTAAGCAGGGCAAGGCTCTGAGGCGGGGTTAACGCTTCGCCCGTTCAGGACAGAAACACCCTCTCAAACGCCTGTCTACCCGGCGGCGAGAAGATCACCGCGCGGCTGTCCTTCTCGCGGCGCGCCCATTTCTCGGCCAGGATCTTCTCGAGGATGGCGGCGCCCAGCGTGCCGGCGAGGTGCGAACGGCGCACGCTCCAGTCGAGGCAGGCGCGGCACACCGGCCGGCGCGGCTTGGTATAAACGTCGATGCCTATCGCCGCGAAATGCGAAGCCGCCGATGGCCCGAGCCTGATCTCCTGTTCGTCGCGGACCAATACGTTTTTGGCGACGAGCCGATCGAGCATCGCCACCGCCTGCTCGCCGGCGAGGTGATCGTAGCAGACGCGCGCCACGCGCATGGCGCCATCGCGCGGACCCGGGCGCACACGCCTTGGACCGACGGCTTCCGCGACGCCTGTGATGGCTTCGATCATGCCCGCCACCTGCGGTCCGGCGAGGCCGTAATAGCGATGCCGGCCCTGGCTCGCCACCGTGAGCAGCCCACCTTCCATCAGTTTGCCCAGGTGCGAGCTGGCGGTCGGCAGCGAAACGCCGGCCTCGAGCGCCAGTTCGCTCGCCGTCAGCGCCGTGCCGCCCATCAGGGCATTCAGCATGTTTGCCCGTGCCGGGTCGCCGACCAGGCTGGCGATGCGGGCGATGTCGGGTCCTTCACGCATAGTTCGTTCCTCATCGAAGCGTTCTTGTCAGATAATCACTATTCTCAGGTGAGATCAAGGAGACGATGATGGCCGAACGAACCGCTTTCCCCTCAGCCCCGCTCCCCAGCCGTCAATTCTTCCCGTTCGTCAGCTGGCTGCGTTCGCGGCAGCTGGCCCGCTGGTATGACCGCCATTTGCAGCGTCTGGACCTTGCCGAGATCGATGATCATCAGCTGCGCGATCTTGGGCTAGCGCGGCAAGACGTGCGCCGCGAATGCGCGAAGTCCTTCTGGCAGCCCTAGCAGACCAGACGACACAACGTTTCGATGCCGCTCGAACTATCGACGCACCCCAAGGAGACCACAATGACCATCACCTGCTTCATCCGCTACGAGATCGACCCGTTCGGCAAGGCGGCCTTCGAGGAGTATGCGCGCAATTGGGGCCAGGCCATTCCACGCTGCGGCGCCGATCTGATCGGTTACTACGCGCCGCATGAGGGCTCGGCGACGACCGCGTATGCCGCCTACAACATCGAGAGCCTGGCGGCCTACGAAGCCTATCGCGCCCGGCTTGCCGCCGATCCCGCCGGCAAGGCAAACTACGAATTCGCCAAGCGCGAGAGATTCATCCTGAAGGAGGATCGCATGTTCCTGAAACTGGCCTCAGGCCCGCACGCGAAACTGGTGCTGCCGTGATTGCCGTCATCTTCGAAGTCGAGCCGGCGGAAGGCCGGCGCGACGCCTATCTGAGCATCGCCGCGGACCTGCGTCCACTGCTCGACGGCATCGACGGCTTTCTTTCCATCGAGCGTTTCCAGAGCCTGGCCGATCCGAACCGCATCCTGTCGCTGTCATTCTGGCGCGACGAGGAAGCCGTGAAGGCCTGGCGCAACACCGAGGAACACCGGCAGGCGCAGAAGGCCGGCCGTGGCGGTATCTTTACCGGCTACCGATTGCGCATCGCCCATGTGGTGAGGGATTATGGGCTGACGGAGAGGGACGAGGCGCCTAGGGATAGCCGGGCGGTGAATGGGTGAGTGGCAAGTTTCTTCCTTCTCCCCCTGTGGGAGAAGGTGTCGCCGCAGGCGACGGATGAGGGGTGTTCCAGGGAACGCCAACGTCTCACTCCGCTGGAACACCCCTCATCCGTCTCGGCGCTGCG
>NZ_RZTC01000018.1:0-21153 GCF_004023165.1 Mesorhizobium sp. M7A.F.Ca.MR.176.00.0.0
CCAAGCTTTTGCCGTCAGCGCTCGTCCAGCAACGCTCCTTTCCTTTCCCTCCGGAGGGGGGAAGGTGGCGCTGCGAAGCAGCGACGGATTGGGGGAACCACGTGGTAATCAGGCGCGGACATTTGTTGAAGAGGCACTGCAGTCGATACATCGAACAAAACCAGCTATCATGAATTTGTCGAGGCTTGCGGGGGTAGCGGTGGAAACAGCGGATTTCATGCCGAGCGAAACGGTCATCGCCGGCATCCGGAAAGACATCGAGGCCTATGAAGCGGCGAGGGCTTCGGCGGTCCGGCAGGTGCGCTGGCGGGTGCCGGTGTTCGTGGGGCTGGTGCTGGTGGCCGTGGTGCTGGTCGCGTGGCTGTTCAACAAGGTCGCCGACCCCAACGAGCAATGGGTCTCGACGCCGCATGTATTTCTCTATGTGATCGGCTTCGCGGCTTCGATCCTGCTCTATTTCCAGGCCAGGAAACCGGCGACGCGGCTGCAGCAATCGTTCCGCGAGACGCTGCTGCCGATCATCTTCGGCTTCATCGCCGACATGCGCTACCAGCATGGCGTGACGCCGAATTCCTTCGACCGGTTGCCGCGCACGGCGGTTGGTCCGTTCAACCGCCAGGCGTTCGACGACATCGTCGCGGGCCGCTACGAAGGGTTTCCGTTCGAACTCTACGAGGCGCATCTGCGGGAAGGGTCGGGCAAGGGCTCGTCGACCGCTTTCCAGGGCGTCATCGTCGCCTTCGAGACCATCGCGCCGTTCCCCGGCATATTGGTGGCGACGCGCCGGACCAACGCGGTCATCAGCTTCTTTCGCGGCATATTCGCCAGCAAGCTGCAGGAGCTGTCCAGTGGCGATGCTTTGCTCGATGCCGCCTACGAGTTCCGCACCGACAATCTCGGAGCGGCACAGCCACTGGTGAGCGGCCGGCTGGCGCAGGCGCTGAAATGGCTTGGCGAAACCTGGCCCGACGATCCGGCCCGTGTCGCGCTCAATGGCAGCGATGGGTTCCTGCTGCTGCCGCAGACGAAGAACTTCTTCGAACTGCCGGATATTTCGGTGCCGCTCGACTACAGCAGGCATGTCGCGCCGATGATATCGGACATGGGCGCGATGCTGGCGACGGCGGCGCTGGTGCGAAAGATCGGCGGGAGGGACGAGGCAAGCTAGTCCGGCCGAGCATACGATCAACAATCGTAACCGGAGTTGTCACGCATATAGTCCGCTTCATCCTTTGACATTCTCTTGAACATCACACAGACGGTGAAGCTGCCGACTTGCCGCCCGTCGCGTCTGTATCCCCAGTCGGAAACATCGTCCCTGGTGAATTCTATATTCTGGCCGAGGACGACATTGCGCACTGCCTCCGGCTGGTTTGCCAATATGCCGACGAAGCCGGTTTCCGTGCGGCGGAACGGGATGACCCAGAAGTGCTCGCGGACATTCCCATCGCGCACCTCGACCTTCAATTTGAACCTGTCCGTGCCCGAGGGCGGTGCTTCGGCCAGGGCCAGGAACTCATCCAAGCTGGCATGCGCCTTCGCAGTCGCTACCGCCATCTCGGGATCGTCCCTGGCAAACATAACCGTTTTGTCGTCGCCCGAATCCGCGCCTTGTGCGCCGGCCGATCCCGGAGCAAGCGCGAGCATCAGGGATATCATGGCCCGGACTGCAAGCTTCATGGAAGGCCCCCCTTCATCGTAACGACGCACCATCCTGCATCCGTTCCCGATTTGCAACCGGAGCGCGAGTTCTGATCCGCTTTGGAGTGGCGGTTTTGAACTGATCCATGAAACAAAATGTGTACCGAAGACCGGTCGGCAGTCTGTTTCGTGATGCCGCCCGAGACGGATTGCGGCGGCCGCGCCGTGATCGAAACCGCCCGCCACATCTAGGCTAAACGACTCTTTTCGTGGACAGAAGTGCGCCATTGGGGGAGCCGAAGCGGCCTGAAATAATCTTGGCCGCAGACAATATGTCGGAATTAAGCCTATGATATTGTTTGCGAAAATTCACCCAACGTGATTTGCGGAGGGAGCGCTTTCCGTTCCAGTTTCAAGCCGTCCGGTGCTGTCGTTTCCCAAGGCGGCGGTCCGGAAAGTGAAACAGCACGGAGTGCTTACCAATGAAGAAGACCCTCGCAACCACCGCCGCTCTGCTCGCCTTCCTCGGCACCGCCTATGCCGCGACCGTTCAGGGCACCATCCAGGCCGTCGACCCGACGACCAAGTCGATCACCCTCGACGACGGCAAGATCTACCAGCTGTCGCCGGAGGCGACGATCGGGAAACTGAAGGTCGGCGCCAAGGTGGCTGTGACTGTCGATGACAAGACCGGCATCGTGACGTCGATCAAGAAGGCCTCGTAAGGCGAGAACATCGTGCGTCGGCAGACCTGCTGACCGGATTTTTCAAACCCTGTTCCACTCATGGCCGGTCCCTCCGGGGATCGGCCATTTTCATCCGTCGGCTCTCGATGCCGGGCGACCTGGATAAGGTCTTCCGGCTGGACCCCAGGGCCGGCCGGCGGAATGCTGTCCGGCGGCATCGCTATGGTTTTTGCCAAAAAGCCGCGCTATCCCTTGGCCAACGGGGGATATCATGGCCGACGAACAAAAAGGGTTTCGCCTGTCGCGGCGATTGCTGCTGGGTGCGGCTGTCGTCGGCGGCGCGGTGCTGTGGGGCGGCAACACGGTGGCGCGGCTGGCGCGCGCGCCTTCGGGGCCGAAGAACGCAGGACGGATAGCCGATATAGACGGCTTCGCGCTGCCTCTGAAGCCGCTGGACAATGCGCCGGCCTTCGACGCGTCGCTGCCCTGGTCGGCAAAAGGCGGCGACATCAACGATGCCAGCGGCCTGTCGATGACGCCGGTCTACGGCGTCGTCGAGATCAGCGAGGACGAGCACATCGCCAATGCGCTGGCCTTCGCGCGTGCCAATGGCCTGAAAGTCTCACTGGCCGCCATCCGCCATTCGATGGGCGGGCATGCCTTCGACGACAATGCGCTGGTGCTCGACCTCAGAAAGTTCAACAAAGTCACCGTCGATGCGGCGGCCAAGACCATGACCTTGCAGCCGGGCGCGTGCTGGCACGACATCCAGAACCTTCTGCATCCGCGCTTAGCGGTGAAGGCGATGCAGTCGACCGACATCTTCTCGGTCGGCGGCTCACTGTCGGTCAATGCGCACGGAATGGACCACCAGGCAGGCTCGGTGGCGGGCTCGATCCGCTCGATGCGAGTGATGCTGGCTGACGGCTCGGTGACCACCTGCTCGCCGACCGAGAACACCGATCTGTTCCGGCACGTCGTGGGCGGCTACGGCCTGTTCGGCGTGGTGCTGGAGGCGACGCTCGATGTCGTCGACAACGCCGTCTACCGGACCTCGCGCGAAATCATCAGATCGGACGATTTTCCGAAATTCTTCGCCGAGGTGCTGGAGCCGAACAAGGAGATCGGCCTGTTCTACGGCCATCTGTCGACGGCGCCCGGCAATTTCCTGGAGGACATGATCGTCTACCGTTATGACAAGGTGGCGGAGCAGCCGCCGGCGGATCAGCCTGAGATCGGCGAGCCGGGTTCAGTCGGGTTGAAGCGGGTGATCATCAACCTGGCGAAATGGGGCAGCCTGTTCCAGGAGTTGAAGTGGTTCACCGAAAAGACCCTGGAGCCGAAATTCGAAAGCTGCACGGTGGCGCGCACCTCAGCCATGGCCGAGGGCGAGGCTTGTCTCGTCACCCGCAACAACCCGATGCACGATTCGGTCCCCTATCTCTTCAACGATCGGATGGAAGAAACCGACATCCTGCACGAATATTTTATTCCACGTGCCGCCTATGTCGAATTCATCGCGGAAGCGCGCGAGATCCTGCGCAACCAGACGCTGCCGGTGCTCAATGCTTCGGTGCGCATCGTCCACAAGGAGGATGTTGCGCTGACCTACGCGCCGGAGCCGGCCTATTCGCTGGTGCTCTACATCAACCAGCCGACCGATGCCGACGGCAATGCCAGGATGCGGGCGCTGACGCGGGCGCTGATCGACGTGACGATCAAGCATGGCGGGCGCTTCTTCCTGCCTTACCAGCTGCATTACACGGCCAGGGAATTGCTGGCCTCCTATCCCGAACTGCCGGCCTTCCTGGCGGCGAAGCGGCAGTATGATCCCACGGAACTGTTTTCCTCGACCTTCTACCGTGCCATCAAGGCGCTGAGCGGGGTGGCGTAGACGTTAGGAGACTTCATGCGCAAGGTATCAGCCGCGGCACTCATCCTCATCGCGCTGTGCGCTGGCCCTGCCGGAGCCGAGGATATCAAGGCCTTCAAGGTGACCATCGATGGCGTGACGGTCGATATCGATCCCGGCGAGAGCGCAGACCTGACCCTGCCTGGCGGCAAGCGGAGCAAGGTGACGCTCGAACGCAACGCCTTCGCCACCTTTTCCGGCAGCGTTTTCTCCTTCGTTCACCCCAGCAACATTTCGGTGACCAAGACCGACCTCGGCGATGATATCACACAGTATCTGATGGCGTCGGCTCTCGGCACGATCGTCGTCGTGCAGGAATATGGCGCGATGAATCCGGTGTCGCTCAACCAGCTGATGCTGCAGGAGATGACCAAGGAATCGGTGCAGGCCGGCGCCACGCTGACGCAGGAGCCGACCACGCGCAAACTCGCCGACGGCAAGGAATTGACCGGGATCCGCGCCGAGGTGAAGACACGCACCGACACCGCCGATTTCGAGATCGTCGGCTTCGGCCTGGCCGATCGGGGGCTGTTGTTCATCACCCGCGTTGCCGGCGAGGATGCAGCGACCGAAAAGCCGCTGATCGACAAGTTCTGGCAAAGCCTGAAAGTCAAATTGCAGCGGGACTAGGGTCGTGTCCCGGTTTGGATTTTCGGTTGGGTCCACACTTTTGCGTAACGGCGGCTCAAGTTATTCTGACGATCCGGAGGGCGGAGATCCTGCAGCATGGCGAAGCTCATTTTCAGAATGAACCAGTCCCTCGACGGTTACGTCGACCACGAGAAAATGCCGTCAGGCCCGACAATCTTTCGTCACTGGATGGAGCAAGTGCGCAATTTGAGCGGCAGTGTTTACGGTCGCGGCATGTACGAGGTCATGCGCTATTGGGACGAAGACAGTCCTGAGTGGAACGCGGAGGCGCACGAATTCGCGGCGGCGTGGCGGAGCCAACCGAAATGGGTTGTGTCGCGCTCGCTGAAGTCGGTCGGCCCCAACGCCACACTTGTCGCGGACGACGTCGAGGCGGTGATAGGTGGGTTGAAAGCAGAGCTCGTCGGGGAGATTTCAGTTTCCGGACCGGACCTGGCGCGAAGCCTGACCGACCTTGGTCTTATCGATGCGTACCAACTCTACTTCCACCCGTTCGTGCTTGGTCAGGGCAAGCCATTCTTCGCCGGCCCCCGGCCACCGCTTCGCTTCGTGGCCAGCGATCTGATAGGCGACGACGTGATCAGGTTGACCTATGTGCCTGCCTGATCACGCGGCCGTCAAACGCCGGCGGGCCTACAGCCCCTTTGGCATCAATCCGGCCAGCCAGTTCACGGAGCGTTTCGCGGCGTCGGCGGTCGCCGAGGCGGCGCGACCGAGATCGGTCTTGACCACGGCGTAGCCGTTCTTGGTGCGATAGAGCACACCGGTTCCGCCATCGACCACCTGTTCATAGGCGACGGGCCGGGCGGCATCGGCTTCCATGGCCGTCGTCGGCGAACCGACCGAGACGCTCGGCCGGTGGCTCAATTCAGGCGGCAATGGGCTATCGGTCCTGACAACCCGGCTGGCGGGCTTCAGTTCTGGGCGCGATGCGGTCGCGGCCAGTTGCGAGGAGGACGACGAACCCTTCGTGCGGCAGATGCCGGAGACGAGCGGATAATTGAAATTGCGCTCGTGCAGCATCTGGCTTTTCATCGCCGCTTCGCACTCGGCGACGGTCGACCATTTGGCCGGCGTCTCGCCGATATATTCGCAAAGCTTGGCGTCGCAGTCGCAGCCGACTATGGTCATGGCGACAAGGGCGGTCTTGATCACGGTCTTGTCCCTTCGAGATGCCCCCCGGCAGCTCTTCCATTTCTTCCCATTCCTTCGCGCGCGAACAAGGCGGGATTTGGCCGCGATTGTGGAATGGGCATGGCGGAGCGCAGCTAAATGCATGATCCTGGCCGGGCGTGGCCGAAAGGCCTCAGTAATCGTAGACGTGTTCAAGCCTGGCGCCGGCCTTGATCAGCGCCGGCAGCACGAGATGCAGCTTGCGCACGGCGACGACCATGCCGGTGCGGCGCATCGCCGGGTCGGCCGGCAGCGGATAGCTGAACAGGATTCGCATGCCTTCAGGGATGGCGATCGTATCGGTGGACAGCACGGTGACCATGATCTCGTCATTGCCGCCGATCTCGACGAAGGAGACGCCCTTGTCGATCAGGCGCGGGATCATTTCGGTGAACACCTGATAGCGCCTGGTGACGAAGATGGTGCCGTCAGCGCCCATGTCGCGTTCGAGCAAGGTGTCGGGCTCGTTGCGGGTGGCTTCGCCGACGGGTCCCTTGGCCCAGACGTGGATGTCGATCAAGGCAGGGTCCATCGTGGCGGCGAGGGCCTTTTTGATCAGGTCGGCATAGCCCTGCTTGATGGTGTCGGCGAGGCCGAACGCCAGCTTGCGTTCGCTGGTCCGGATCGAGCTGTCGCCCGGCGCCGGCTGCACGGCAAACAGGCCGGCGCGCTTGTCGGCATAGGGGAACTGATACCAGGGCACCTGGTCGAGAAACCCTGCATAGTCCGCCGCCACCTTGGCCTGATAGATGTCGGCGGCGGTGCGCTTGGCCGTCGTCGCCTCGGTGATGCGGCCGACCGTGTTCTCATAGGCCCACTGCAATATATGCTCGATCGAGTGGCTGGTGCCGATGATGACCAGCATCTGGTGGTTGGCGTAGTTGAACTTGTAGGGAGAACTGGCGCGGATGACCATGGCGTAGTCCTGCCAGAAGCGGCCGACATAGGACCAGTAGGGGAAGCCGCTCGGCTGATCCTTGTCGACGAAACCGGCATATTCGCGCGCGGCGTAGACGATCGCCCATTCCGGATAGGTGAGGAAGGTCGATTCCTCCGGCCGCTGGTAGCCTGGGATCTCGGCGCGAACCTTGTCGGCCAGCGCCTTGGGCGGCGCGCCGTCAGCAATGCCGGGCAGCGGCGTCTTGTCGAGCGACGACGTCGTCAGAAAGCCGTAGCTCAGCCCGGCGATCGGGATGAGGATGACGATGACGATCACCCAGAGGATCGTTTTGATGATGCGCTTCAGCCAGCGGAACAGGAACATGGCCAGTCAGGCCGTGGCGAAGTGTTCGTGTATGCGCCTGGCCAGCCGGAAGCCGACATAGACGGCGAAGCCACCAATGACGAGGTGCGGCAGGTTGGCGAAGAAGCGGGCCGGGAATTCGATATCGTTGAGCGAGCGGAAGCCGTTGATGAAGATACCGGCATCGAGGCAGCCGGAACCGGTGATCAGCCCGAGCACGCCGTCGAACAGGTAGACCGAACCGAACAGCTTGAAATAGAACACCGCCTGGCGGTGCGAGATGAAGGCGGCGGCCAGAGCCCAGACGCCGGAGAAGGCGTGCAGCAGGTCGTCATACCATTGCAGCGAGAACAGGCCGAACAGATTGCCGTCGGCGTCGTTGAACGCCGGTATGTAGCCGATGGCGACGACGCCGAAGAACAGGAAGGCATAGGCGACGGCAAGCTTCTGGATGAGCGTCATGAAGTGTCCCCCTCGAAGAGTCCGCCTGAAAACAGACTCTGACGCTGGGATACTAACTGATTTTGGCGCGCGGTGAAGCGGCGCCCGCGAGATCGCCGGCGAAGGATATCGAGGGGCAAAAAGGCAGTCGGCGCCGGGATTTCTCCCAGCGCCTCCCTGTCAGATCAGGACACGGTCGCGGCAGCAACTTCCGTAAAGTCATCGCGCCTTGCCGGCCTTGATTTTGACGGTCCTGCCAGTCCGCCGCCCGAGAGCAGCGTCCGTTCGGGACCACGCCGGTCTCCACCCTTGCGGGCTTTGCCCTGCGCACCATCGAAGGTTTTTGCCGTCCTTCATGGCAGCATCGGTCCGCCGTAGGCGTTGGCACGCTTTCCGCGGCCCCGTAGGTCTCGGCTCCGTCCCTCGAAACAGGCAAGCCTGCTCTCGCTTCGGGCCGTACGGGCCTCAGGAAATCCGCCTTTCACTTCGCCTTTCGGCTTGATGATCGGTAGCCGCCTGAGATGGGTTTAACGTACGCCGGGTAAGGGTCCTGGGGAATGGCCGGAGGCCTGTGGATAACGGGATTATCGGGGATCAAGCTGGGATAACGAAATTTTCCTGTCCGCCACGATGGGCCTCATCGGCGGACATTCGGCCTTGCCCTGCCGCCCGGTGCGGTCTTCAATGCCGGCAAAGGATCGGACCTGCATGTCCGGCGCCGGGGAGGGCGGGTATTTGAAAGTTGGAGTGGTTCTCAACCCGATTGCCGGTGGGGGCCGGCTGAAACGGCATTGGCCTGATGTCGCCGTGTCGCTGAAAAAGCATTTTGGCGAATTCGAGCTGCGCGAAACGCAAGCCGAAGGTGACGCCGAAAGGCTGGCAATCGATCTCGCGATGATTGGCTTCGACCTGGTGATCGCGGCCGGCGGCGACGGCACCGCCAGCGAAGTGGCCGACGGGCTGCTGCAAGCGTCAAGGGAAAGCGGCCGGACCACCGAGCTTGGGCTCTTGCCATGCGGCACCGGCATCGATTTCGCGCGTGGGCTAGGGCTGCCGAAAAAGGTCGATGCCGTGCTGAAGCGGATCGCCGAAGCCAAGCCCCGCAAGGTCGATGCCGGACGCATCTGCTACGTCGACGATCACGGCGCGCTGGCCAGCCGGCATTTCATCAACATCGCCAGCCTGGGGCTTTCCGGCGCCACTGACCGCGCCGTCAATGCCGACAAGCGCAAGGGCAGGATGTCGGCCAAGGCGCTGTTCCTGTGGCGCACCGTGGTCGAGTTCATCCGCTACCGCTTTCAGGACGTCAGGATCACGGTCGACGACGGCGCGCCCGTCGAAGCGCGCATGGCGCTGGTGGCGGTGGCCAATGGAAAGTTCTTCGGCGGCGGCATGATGATCGCGCCGGATGCGGAACTGACCGACGGGCAGTTCGACATCGTCATCCTGCGCGCGGCCGGCAAGCTGAAGCTGATCTGGGACATCCGCCTGCTCTATGGCGGCCGGCACCGCAACCATCCGGCGATCACCATCCTGCGCGGCAGGAAAGTCGTGGTCGAACCGCTCGGCGATGCGTCAGAGAATGGCGCGCTGGTCGACATAGACGGCGAGTCGCCGGGACGCATACCCGCGACCTTCGAGATCCTGCCCGGTGCATTGACGCTCAGATACTGAATCAAGCCGTTGACAGATTGATTCAGATGGATCCGCCGATCCAGCCAACGCCCTGAAATCGTTTGATATCCAGCCGGCGTCAGAGTTCGAGCTTGGCCGGGAAACCAGGTGCGCGCAGGTCGGTGCCGACGGCATCTTCCAACAGTTTGACGATCTGGGTCGACCAGGCGCCGCCGCCATATTCCTGTTTGCCCATCTGGAAAATCTCGCTCACAAGCGGCGCCAGTTGGAGCGGCAGTCCGAATTCCCTGCCCATTGCCAGCGCGAAGCCGAGGTCCTTCAGTGCCAGGTCCATGGTGAAGCCGATGTCGTAGGAGCCGTTGAGGATGAGCTGGCTTTCGGTCTCATGGACGAAGCTGTTGCCTGAGGAGGCTGATATGGCGTGGTAGGATTGGGCGAGGTCAAGCCCGCCCTTTTTGGCCAGCATCAGCGCTTCGCCGGCGGCAACGAGATGGATGAAGGCGAGCATGTTGGTGATTACCTTGATCACCGCCGCCGAGCCGACCGGACCCATCAGGAACGACTTCGCGCACATCGCCTCGATGGCCGGTCGATGACGCTCGTAGAGCGCAGGATCGCCGCCGACCAGCGCCGTGATCTTTCCGGCCGCCGCCAGATGCACGCCACCGGTGACCGGGCATTCCAGCGTCTCGACGCCCCTGGCCGAGGCGAGGGCGGCGAGGCGGGTAATTTCGTCGCGGCCGTTGGTCGACATCTCGATCCAGGTGCCGCCTGCGGGCAGGCCCTCCAGCAGACCATCGGCGCCCGCCAGCACGGCTTCGCTCACCTTCGGAGAGGGCAGGCAGGAGATTGCGTTGCCGGCCCGTGCGGCGGCCTCGGCGGGGCTGCTTGCCGCTGTGGCCCCGAGCGCCACCAGGCGCTCGACGGCGGCGGGATCACGGTCGAAGACCGTGACGGCAAAGCCGTTGCGGATCAGGCTGGCGGCAAGGTTGCCGCCGAGATGGCCGAGACCGATGAAGGCGTAGCTTTCGTTCACGGCATCAGCGGCGTCTGCATCATCTGCAGATGCAGGTCCTTGCCCGTGTAAGGGTGTGCTTCGCAGACCGCCTCGTTGAGCTCGACGCCGAGGCCGGGCTCCTTCGAGGGGATGATTTTGCCGTCCTGCCACTCGATCTTTTTCTTCAGCAGCGTGGCGTGGAAACCGTCCCACTGCTTCAGCGATTCCAGGATGAGGAAGTTGGGCAGCGTCACCGCCAGTTGGATGTTGGCCGCACCGACGATCGGTCCGCAATAGCAATGCGGTGCGATCTGGATGTGGTAGGCCTCGGCCATCGCCGCGATCTTCTTGGTCTCGAGGATGCCGCCGGAGCGGCCGAGGTCCGGCTGCAGGATGGTCGCGGCGCGGTTCTCGATGACGCGGGCGAATTCAAACTTGGTCGTTAGCCGCTCGCCGGTGGCGATCGGGATCGAGGTCGCGCGGGCGACCTGCGCCATCACTTCGGGCATGTCGGGCGGCACCGGCTCCTCGAACCACAAGGGATCGTAGGGTTCGATGGCGCGCGCCATGCGCAGGGCGCCGGACGCTGTGAACTGGCCGTGCGTGCCGAACAGGATGTCGGCGCGGGTGCCGACCGCCTCGCGGATCGCCTTGATCATGCGGGTGGACAGGTCGATATCGACGAGGCGCGGCTGATGGCCGTCGAAGGCGGTGTAGGGGCCGGCGGGGTCGAGCTTGACGGCATTGAAACCCTGCTCGACATATTCGAGCGCACAGGCAGCGGCGAGATCTGGATCGTTGTAGACGTTCTTGCCGTGCGCATCCTCGGAATGGACGCTGCCGCTGTGCGGATAGAGATAGGTGTAGGAGCGCAGCGTCTCGTGCACCTGGCCGCCGAGCAGTTTATAGACCGGCTTGTCGGCTTCCTTGCCGATGATGTCCCAGCAGGCCATTTCCAGCGCCGAGAAGCAGCCCATGCCGGACACATCGGGGCGCTGGGTGAAGCCGGAGGAATAGGCGCGGCGGAAGAAATTCTCGATGTCGTGCGGGTCGCGGCCGATGAGATAGCGCTCGGCCATGTCCTCGACCATGCGGGCGGTAACATGGGCCGAGAAGGTGGCGTTGTAGGCCTCGCCATAGCCGACGACGCCGCCGTCGGTGGTCAGCTTGACGAAGATGAAATACTTGCCGCCGATGCCGGGCGGCGGATTGCCGACAACCCAGGTCTTGACGTCGGTGATCTTCATTCTTGGTCCTCCAGAACCAGTTCGGCGCCTTTCCAACCGGTCATCATCGAGGCGGCGTTGGTGTTGCCGGTGATGTTGTCGGGAAAGATCGAGGCATCGATGACGCGCAAACCTTCCAGACCATGCACCTTGAGGCGCGGGTCGACGACGGCGCGCGCGGGATCCGGCCCCATGCGGCAGGTCGAGACCGGATGATAGACGGTGCCCGAGCGCTTCCGGAAATCCTGGACCAGATCGGCGTCCGAGGTGATCGAGGGACCGGGCAGGACCTCTTCCTCGATGATCTCGGCCATGGCGGGCATCGAAGCGATCTTGCGCACGAATTTCACCGCCGCCAGCATCTCCTCGACATCGGCATTGGTGGAGTAGGCATTGGCCGTTATCCTGGGATAGTCGCGCGGATTGGCCGAGCGGATCATGATCTCGCCACGGCTCGACGGCCGGCAGTTGGACAGGCCGATGGAAAAGCCCGGCCATGGGTCCGGCGTCAGGATCGGGCGCTCGCCGCTCTTGGGAATGACGGTCGAGAAGGCCTGGAAATAGAGCTGCATGTTGGGCCGCGTCGCCGTAGGGTCGGTGCGGAAGAAGCCGCCGGCATTGTTCATCGACAGCGACAGTGGGCCGGAGCGGGTCAGGATATACTGCATGCCGACCAGTAGCTTGCCCCACCAGGGACGCAGCGTCTGGTTGAGCGTCGGCAGCCTGCCCTTGAAGGTGTAGTTGATGCCGACATGGTCCTGCAGATGCGCGCCGACATTCTCGTTGGCATGGACGATTGGGATGCCCAGGCCGCTAAGCAGAGCGGAGGGGCCGACGCCGGACAGCTGCAGCAGCTGCGGCGAGTTGACCGAACCGCCCGACAGGATGATTTCGCGGCCGGCACGCGCTGTCTTCGTTTCGCCGTTCTGCTGGTATTCGACGCCGATGGCGCGCTTGCCCTCGAACAGGATTTTTGTCGCCAGCGCCTTCATCTCGACGCGGACATTCCCGCGCTTCATCGCCGGGCGCAGGAAAGCGCGCGCCGCCGACATGCGGCGGCCATCGCGGGTCGAGATCTGGTAGATGCCGACGCCTTCCTGGGCGGCGCCGTTGAAATCCGGATTGAGCGGCAGGCCGGCCTGCTGGCCGGCGGCGAGATAGCGTTTGGTCAGCGGGTGGACTGCGTCCGAACAGTCGGTGACATGCAGCGGGCCGCCCGTGCTGCGCCATGTGTCGGCACCGGCCTGGTTGTCCTCGAGCGCCTTGAAGGTGGGCAGCAGATCGTCATAGCCCCAGCCGGGATTGCCGGCGGCTGCCCAGGCATCGAAATCCTCGCGCGCGCCCCTGATCCAGACCATGGCGTTGATCGAGCTCGAACCGCCGAGCAGTTTGCCGCGCGGCCAGTGATCGGCATTGCCGGCGAGGCCCGGGTCCGGCTCGGCCTTGTAGTTCCAGTTGACGTCGGGATCGAAGAAGGTCTTGCCGTAGCCGAGCGGCATCTGGACGTAGAAGCGGCGGTCTGTGCCGCCGGCCTCCAGCACCAGCACCGAGAAGCGTCCCGAGGCCGAGAGTTTTTCGGCCAGGACCGAGCCGGCCGAGCCGGAGCCGACGATGATGAAATCATAGGTCTGCATGATGATGCGGGCGGCTCCGGAGAATTGGCTGCAGCCTAGACGCGACGGCGCTCCCAAGTCGCCGCGCCATCCGGCATCAGTTGTGAAAAAAGCGACCGCCGAACTGGCCGGGTTTACGGGGATACCCGACAATCGCGCTTGATATGCACCGGGGCGACAGCTTATGCGATGGGATCGGCCACTCTGCGGAAGGCAGGAAATCATATGCGGACCCTTCCTGACGCGTTCATTCCCGAACTGCCGGGCCACTACAGCGGCAAGGTCCGCGAGAACTATGACCTTGCGGATGGCCGGCGCATCATCATCGCCACCGACCGGCTCAGTGCCTTCGACACCATCCTGACGTCGATCCCCTACAAGGGCGAGATCCTTACTCAGACGGCGCGCTACTGGTTCGAGGAAACCGCCGACATCTGCCCGAACCATGTTCTCGAATACCCCGACCCGAACGTCGTCGTCGGCACAAGGCTCGACATCCTGCCGGTCGAGATCGTCGTGCGTGGCTATCTGGCCGGAACCACCAGCACCTCGATCCTGACGCGCTACAAGCGCGGTGACCGCGACATGTATGGCATCCGCCTGCCGGATGGCCTGCGCGACAATGAAGGACTGGCCGAGCCGATCATCACGCCGACCAGCAAGGCCGCGCATGGCGGCCATGACGAACCGCTGTCCAAAGCGGAGATTCTCGAGCAGGGTCTTCTCACGCAGGCGCAGTGGGATACCGTATCGGACTACGCCTTGCGGCTGTTCGCCCGCGGCCAGCAGCGCGCCACTGAGCGCGGCCTGATCCTGGCCGATACAAAATACGAATTCGGCACCGACAAGAACGGGACCATCATTCTTGCCGACGAAATCCACACGCCCGACAGCAGCCGGTACTGGATCGCATCGAGTTACGAACAGGCGCTCGCCAGCGGCAGCCGGCCGGAGAGTTTTGACAAGGATTTCATCCGCTCATGGGTCTCGGCGCGCTGCGATCCGTACAACGACCCGATCCCCAAAATACCCGACGAGATCGTCGAACAGGCTTCCGGGGTCTACGCGCAGGCCTATGAGGCGATCACGGGTAAGGAATTCTCGCCGGACCTTTCCGGGGACAGCGTGCTGGATCGCATCAGAGCTAACCTTGCAGGTTATTTTTGAGAGGTGCCCCTCTCAGCTAACGCCTGGTCTTAAGTCGCGCAGTCGACCCCCACTCCGTCGAGCTTCGCTCGCCACCTCTCCCGGGGTAGAGGAAGGGCGCGAGCTTGGCCGGACTGGTGCCTTCCTCTCCCTCCGGAGGGGGGAGAGGTGAGCGAAGCTCGACGGAGTGGGGGAAGCCCGCGCCAAAACCCGAAGCCGCTGAAAATCAGGCACAACCGCGCGAATGCCAGGGTTAGCCTATGGCCATGGAGGCCAGGAAACAGCAGCTGCGGCGCGTTGACCTGATCCTGCAGCGGCGATACGGATCGATGATCATCACCTCACAAGGATTTCTCGCATGGTGCACTACGCTGAAGGACGGCCGCTTGGCGATCTGACGCTGCGCACCCTGGCCATGCCTTCGGACGCCAATGCGGCCGGCGACATTTTCGGCGGCTGGGTGATGGCGCAGATGGACCTGGCCTGCGGCATCCGCGCCGCCGAGCGCGCCAAGGGCCGCGTGGTGACGGCGGCGGTCAAGGAAATGTCCTTCGCCAAGCCGATGAAGATCGGCGACACGCTGTGCATCTACACCCATGTCGAGCGCGTCGGCCGCACCTCGATGACGCTCAAGGTCGAAGCCTGGGCGCAGCGCTACCTCTCCGACCTGATGGAGAAGGTCACCCATGCCGATTTCGTCATGGTGGCGCTGGATGGCGAGGGCAAGCCGAAAGCGGTTCCTGCCGAAAGCTGACGCGAGCCGTTTTTCCCACGCTTGGTCATTTGTAACATGCCTCTCCGGGGAGACACGTTTCGCGACATCCGATGGTTGCCTCCAAGCCCGATCCTGCTGCAATCGGAGGAGAGACAATGCGTCAACATCTGCTGAACGGTTGGCTCGTGGCAGCCCTGGTCGCGACGACCTGCCTGCTCGGCGTGACCGCCTACGCGGAGGTGAAGGAAGATATCTCGCGCAGTGCCTGCACGCATGGGGAACAGGCTCCCGGCAAGCAGGGCGCACGGTGTGATAGCTGTGGCGCCGCGCGATGCGATGTCCGCGCATCAGGAGCCTGAGCGGCAGCCGTCAGGAGACGGAATGAGCGGCAATCCGCCAGCCGACACGGCGCGTGCATCCGGGCAACGATCCGCACAGCCGAGATAGAATTTCCGATCAGACAAGCCGGATGTTGCGTGCCGGGCTGGATCCCTTGCGGTGCAAGGGTTTCAGGCGTGCGTGCCGTCGAATTTTTCGCGCGCAGCCTTGACGCGCATGGTGTTCGCGCGCGCCCATTCGCTCAGTGCGCTGACGGGGATCAGCAGCTCGTGGCCGAGCTCGGTCAGCTCATAATCGACGCGCGGTGGAATGGTTGGAAACACGGTGCGGGTGACGAAGCCGTCACGCTCCAGCCCGCGCAAGGTGGTGGTCAGCATCTTCTGCGAGATGCCGCCGACGGCAGCGCGCAATTCGTTGAAACGCAGCGGTCCGTCGCCCAGCTTGCCGACGACCAGAACGGTCCATTTGTCGCCGACGCGCTGCAGGATTTCCGAGATGGCGCGGCAGTCTTCGGAGCGGTGTGGGTGCCTCGGTAACAAAAAAGTGCCTTCTTGTGCATCGCGTTTCCAGTATCTCATATAGCGCAGGTATCCAAATGATACCAGTACTTCGTGCAAGGAGAGCCCTTATGTCCAAACCCAAAATTGCCATCGTCGTCGGATCGACGCGCGCCGCTCGTTTCGCCGATGTGCCAACCCAGTGGATCGCCAAGATCGCCAAGTCGCATGCCGACATCGATGTCGAGGTCGTCGACCTGCGCGACTTCCCGCTGCCGTTCTTCGACGAGGTCGCATCCTCCGCCTGGGCGCCGTCGCAGAACGAAGTGGCACAGCGCTGGCAGAAGAAGGTCGCCGAATTCGACGGCTTCATCTTCACCGCCGCCGAATACAATCATGGCCCGACGGCCGTGCTGAAGAACGCCATCGACTACGCCGCCAATGAATGGAACAAGAAGTCGGCCGGCTTCGTCGGTTATGGCAGCGTCGGCGGCTCGCGTGCCGTCGAACAGCTTAGACTGTATGCCGTCGAATTGCAGATGGCGCCGGTCAAGTCGGCCGTCCATATCGCCTGGGGCGATTTCCTCGCCGTCCGCCAGGGCGAGAAGAAGCTGGAAGACCTCGAGCATCTGAACCAGGCCGCCACCGCGCTGGTCAACGATGTTGCGTGGTGGGCCAAGGTGCTCAAGGCAGCGCGTCAAGCCGACGCCGTTGCCGACGAAGTCAAGGCGGCCTGACCGCCAATTCGAATTATCCTCCCAAGGATCCAGGGCGGCGCTTGCGTCGCCCTTTTTCGATTATAGCGGCTCGAATTGAAAGCTGGCGCCGGATCGGACGACGCGGCCGATGCCGGGCGAATCCAGATGCGCGCCGGCAACGAAACAATGTTCGTCGGCTGCAAGCGCCAGCAACCGCAACCGGCTTTCGCGCGCCTGGTCCTGATCGGCGTCGAATTCCCACGTCACCTCAGGTCGATCGAACTGAAGCGATGGGACGTGAACGGTGTCACCCCAAATCAGAACGCGTTCGCCGCCGCTCGAAACGCAAAAGCAGCTATGTCCCGCTTCATGGCCATGAGCGTCGACAATGTCGACATGTGTCCCGATACGGTCTCCGGCTTCGAAGGCTTCTGCCATGCCGTGAAATCGTTCGAGCCGCGCTTCGGCGCGAAAAAAGCCGAGTTCTTCCCCGGGAACGAGCAAGCGCGCCAGGCGCGGGAAAGCGTCGCGGCCGTCGGCAAGCACAAGACCATGGATGTGGTCGAGATGCGTGTGGGTGAAGCAGACGGTACGGACTCGTCCGGCATCGATGCCGGCTTCGTCCAGCGCCTCGGGAAGTCGGCCCATGGTGGGATGCCAGGCGTTCGAGGCGCCGGTGTCGATCAGCATGATCCCGTTTCCATCGTCAATCGCGAAGGCATTGACGGAAAGCCTGAGTTGACCAGCAACCAACGCGACTTGTTGCGGCAATTCATCGCCAAATGGCTTGTCGCCGCGTTGCCGAAGCCGTCCGATCGGCATGTCGACATAGCCATCGCGCAAGGAGGTGATGCGCAAGTCACCAAGATCGTAGGTCTGATAAAGGTCGCCTGAAGCTATGCGGCGCATTTTTTCCGATCCGTCTGTAAACAATCGACAACATGCGACGGGCCAGCCGCGTCGGCACCCCGCCCCGTCAATTCGATCTATGCCATGTGTGCGTGCGTCGCCTGCCGTGACCGGATGATGCAGTCGGCGAGGCGGTCTGCCTCGTCCAACTCGTCGGTATGGTGCTGATATCCGGAGGTCGCGAAAGCCGCGAACACGACGCCAATCGGGGTTGGACTGCTACATCGACGGGACTGCCATCTGGTCGCGCCCTTTGCCCTGATATATCCGGCTGCAATCCGTCACATGAGTGAAGCCGTGAAGACATCCAGCCTGACCGGCGCCGTTTCCCCGATGATCCCGGTGCTCGTATGCGCGCTGGCGATCTTCCTGCTGTCCGGGATGGATGCAGCGATGAAGATCCTGGTCATCGCGGTCGGCGTCTACAACACCTTGCTGTGGCGCAGCATGGTCGCGACCGTGGTCGCGGGCGCGGCCTGGCTGGCGGGACCGCGCTTAAAGCCAACCGTTCCGGTGCTGAGGCTGCATGCGCTGCGTGCCGCGGTTGTCGGCGTCGTCCTGATATCCTTCTTCTGGGGCTTGGCCAGGCTGCCGCTCGCGGAGGCGATCGGGCTCAGTTTCGTGGCGCCCTTGTTTGCCCTGTTTCTCGCCGCGCTACTGCTGGGCGAACGGATTCGGCGCCAGGCTGTCTGGGCATCGCTGGCCGGCATTGCCGGCGTCGCCATCATCATGGCCGGCCAGTTCGGGCAGTCAGACTATTCGCAAGATGCCATGCTCGGCACGGCGGCGGTGCTCGTATCGACGGTGTTCTACGGCTACAATCTCATCCTCGCCCGGCAACAGGCGCAGTTGGCCAAGCCGATCGAGATCATGCTGTTCCAGAACCTCTGCGTTGCCATCCTGCTCGGCCTCGCGGCACCCTGGCTCGCCGTCGCCCTGCCGAGTAATCTTTGGCTTCCTTTGGCCGGGGTGACGGTGCTGTCGCTTGCCGGGCAGTTCCTGATGAGTTGGTCCTACGCCCGCGCCGAAGCGCAATATCTGATCCCGACGGAATACTCGGCCTTCATCTGGGCGGTCGCGCTCGGCTGGTTCTTCTTCGGCGAGGAGGCGACCTGGACCACCTTGACCGGAGCATGCCTGATCGTCGCCGGCTGCCTGATCGCCGCGCGGGCCAATCCCAGGCTTGCCGAGCCCATCGAAATGGCGGTTTGAGCGCCGACGTTCAGCGTCCTGCAGGATCGCGAAAGACCCCAGTCTCCACCTCGTGCATGAAGTGAGCGATGAGAGCCGCGCATTGGCGATGATGCGTTTCGAGAAGCATGTGTCCGCTCTCAAAGACATGGATTTCGACTGCGTCGAGGTCGCGGCTGTAGGCCATGATCTCGTCCAGCGCGAAGAAGGCGTCGTGCCGTCCCCACAGCACGAGGCATGCTGGCTGTTGGTCGCGGAGATAGGCTTGGATGGCCGGGAAGCGCGCGATGTGCGAGCCATAATCGGTGAAGAGTTCGAACTGAATGTCGGTGTTGCCGGGCCTCGCCAGGCGCTCCGTATCGAGATACCAACCCTCGGGCGGAAACAACACCTTCAGACGCTCGGGGAGACCGCCGATATATTGATTTCGGGTCCCCTCGAAATTCATCCAGTCCGGCAGTTTGGCGCGGTTTTCTTCAGTCGGTTCGGCGAAGAATGCCTTCGGCGCGTCCCATTCCGGTCCCAGCCCCTCGTCATGAGCATTGCTGTCCTGCGCGATCAGGCCGAGGATGCGATCCGGCTGCCGTGTGGCGAGATGGTAGCCGACAGGCGTGCCGAAGTCGGTGATGTAGAGGAAGAATCGCTGCATGCCGAGGGCCTCGACGAAGGCTTCGATCGTGTTGGCCAGGTTCTCGAACGTGTAGTCATAGGCATCGATGGAAGGGGCGGACGAAAAGCCGAAACCGGGCAGGTCCGGCGCCACCACATAGGCTGTTTCCGCCAGCGGTTCGATGACATTGCGATAGACGTGCGACGAAGTCGGATATCCGTGCAGCAGCAGGATTGCCGGTCTGCCGGGGTCGCCGGCATGACGGTAGAAGATGTCGAGGCGGTCGACATTGATGGTTTCGTGGTAGGTCTTGTAACGATTGCTGCACATCCTCTCTCTCCCAGTGGTCCGCGCCGACCTGGCGGCGCTATGGGTTTGACACCACATATCCCTGTGATAGTGGTTACATCATGTAACCGTATAATGCGGTTGATGAGGTTATGTTCCATGGGCGATGCATACACCGAATGGGTGCCGGATCACTTCATAGGCGGGCATCCCGCCTTGGACCTGTCGAACGCCGTGTTCGACCGGCGGGTGCCGGCAGCAGACAATGAACTCTTCAAATCCGTCCGGGATGTTGCGAACTGGTTCAGCGCCTCAGGGCTTGCCGACGATCGCCAGGCGCAGGCCGTTGCCGAGATAGCGGACGGGCGGTTCGTGGAAGGTGTCCGCGAAATGCGGGAGGCGTCATTTCAGGTTTTCGAGCCAATCGCCGCGGGCAAACCGTCTGCGGTCGAACCGCTCGGTTTGTTGTTCTCGCGCACGGCAAGCTCGCTTGCCGCCGGCTCTATCGAACTGGATGGCACCAGGCCGAAGCTTGCCCTTGCCCGGTGGCGGGACCCGGACGCCGTCACCGCCTTGCTGGCCATGCTGTCCATTGAAGCGTTCTTCACCCTGCCGCGCGACAGGCTGCATTCCTGCCCTCGCTGTGGCTGGCTTTTCCTCGATACGTCGCGAGGCGGCAAGCGGCGCTGGTGCAGCATGCGCACCTGCGGCAACCGCGAGAAGGTGTCGCGCCACCGAGATCATACCGACGTCTAGACCCGGGTTAGCGCACCACGTCGCCTCTGCTGCGGGCAGCCGGATGCCGGCGCGTCACTCCGGAAGACCGGCCTTACGAAAACCATCGACGAAATGCTCGAGCGTAGCGGCGTCGCGGAATGGCTCGGTCGTCGCCCAGTGATGGGTTGTGAAATGCGGGTTGCCGACGAGGAACAGCTCGGCCTCCGAGCGCGCTTCTTCGAGCCGGCCGAGTTGCGCCAGGCTTGCCGCCAGGAAACGGCGTGAGCTTGTGCGATAGGTCTCGTCACGGCGCAACGTCTCGATAGCGGCTTTGTAGTCGCGCGCCGCATATTGCGCCTGGCCGAGCGTCAGATAGTACCAGCTCGCTGGAAACGGGTTCAGCCGGAACGCCTTGCCGATGTGCTCGAGGCCCTCTTCGACCCGGCCGGCCAGGACGGCGATGTCGGACAATGCCGCCCAGGTGTCGGCCTCGTTCGGGTCGAGCTCGATCGCCTTGGCGAATTCCGCATCCGCTTCAGTGAAGCTGCGCTCATAGGCAAGCAGGTAGGCCAGGATCCAGCGACAGCCGGCATCGTTGGGATCGATCGCCACGGCCTTGCGCGCCAGCTCCAAGGCAACGCTGCGGGCAGCTTCGGTTGGTCCGCCCCAATGCACCTGTCCCATCCAATGGTTCATGGCAAGCCAGCGATAGGGCTCGGCATAATCAGGATCGAGCGACACCGCGCGCGTCAGCATCAGATGCGCTTCCTGCGCCATCTGCGGCGAGTCGTCGATCAGCTTGCGCGCCCGCACGCAGAGATCGTA
>NZ_RZTC01000018.1:21163-28949 GCF_004023165.1 Mesorhizobium sp. M7A.F.Ca.MR.176.00.0.0
GAGATCGTAAGCCTCGAGATTGCTGGGTCGGTTGCGCGGCGGCGGCGCGCGCAGCCGGCCAAGCAGCGCTTCCACGATCTTGGCCGTCACCTCGTCCTGAACGGCAAAGATATCCTCCAGGCCGCGATCGAAGCGTTCCGCCCACAGATGATCGCCGCTCACCGCGTCGACCAGCTGTGCGTTGATGCGCACGCGCCCCGCGGCGCGTCGTGCGCTGCCTTCCAGCAGGTAGCGCACGCCAAGATCCCCGGCGATCTCGCGCACGTCCATCGCTTTTCCCTTATAGGCAAAGGTCGAGTTGCGGGCGATGACGAACAGGCCGGAGATCCTGGACAGGTCGGTGATGAGGTCTTCGGTCAACCCGTCCACGAAGGAATCCTGCTCGGGATCGTTGCTGAAATTGACGAAGGGCAGCACGGCTATCGATGGTTTGTCGGGCAGCGGCAAGGGTTTTCGCTTGGCCTCGCCGAGCTGTTCGACGGCCCCCGTGAAACGGTAGCCGACGCGCGGAACGGTGGATATCCATTCGCCGTTCTCGCCGACAGGACCAAGCAGCTTGCGCAACTGCGCGATCTGGACGGTGAGGTTGCCTTCCTCCACGGCCGTGCCCGGCCATGCAGCGTCCATCAACTCGGCCTTCCCCAAGATTTCACCGGGCCGCCCGACGAGTGCTGCAAGCAGGCTCAGCCCGCGATAGCCAACGGCAACGGGGACGTCGTTCCGAAGCAGCGTTCCCGCACCCGGATCAAGCACGAACGGACCAAAGGCAAAACGCGATCCCTGCATAGGCGCATCTATAGAGCAATTCCAGGAAAAGTGTGAAGCGGTTTTCTGTTCGGAATTGCGTCAAAACAAAGGGTTAGAGTAGTTTGCCGGTTCCGTGAGCCGGTGAACTGCTCTAGCTCGTTTGGAAGTTTTGAGAACTATTTGGGAGGGCTTAATTACGGCGCCGTCCGTATCGCGCAGAATTCAACCTCATCGAGAGCCCCAGGCCCTCAAACCATATGGAGGTTGCCATGACCAATACACTTGCATCAGCCCAGCGTTGTGCAGCGCGAGCGGGAACGCCCGTGCGGCCGGCATCGCGCCGGCTCCTGAAGACCCTGCGAAGCATCATAGCGAGTTGGCACGATCGGATCTGGCGCGAACGGATACGCTTTCGCTGGCAACTCAGGCAGATGTCGAAGGACAATCCGCATCTGATCGACGATATCGGCCTGACGATACAGCAGGTCGAGGGAGAGATCGCCAAGCCCTTCTGGGAACGATAGAGCGAATGCCGCAATTGCGTCGGGCGTCAGCGCACCGCCTCGCGATGGGCGCCCAAACCGAGGTCGCTTTGGGCGATATGCATCAGAGGGCATCCATATGTACGCCATTGGTAATCTGAGTGCAGCCGGGCAGGCCGAATTGCTCGGCCCACAGACATAGTGAACCTGCTGCTGCGTTGAGCGCCGCGCCGCGTTCTGTCAGCGAATAGACTACCTTCGCTGGAACCACGGAAAAGACCTTGCGGTCGACAAGGCCGTCCGCCTCCAGTTCTCGCAATTGTTGCGCCAGCATCTTTTCACTGATGCCAGAGAGCGCCTGCTTCAATCGACCAAATCTGCGCGACGCCGTTCCGAGCTCGCAAAGGATATCTACTTTCCACTTTCCTTCGACCATCCTGACGGCCGCTGCAAAGCCATTGTCCGCGGAATTGTTCATCGCGCGTTCCTTACCTTCTGGTGACCACTTACGCCCGGGTGCGTATCGCGCGCCGCTCGTTTTGACATACCTCTCAAGACGATCACAGCAAAACGCGGTCTGACGCCGCCAATTGATATGGAGTGTGGAATGAAGCTTTCAATCACGGTTATTGGAACGGGCCGTATGGGCTCGGCGCTCGCCGGCAGCCTGCTTCAGTCTGGATATCCGACGACTGTCTGGAACAGAACCAGACAGAAGACCGATCCACTCGCCAGGCTGGGCGCAATCGTCGCGTCCTCCGTGGAGGAAGCCGTGAACGCAGGCGAGATCATCATTGTGAATGTCAGCGACTATGAGGCGACAAAAGCGCTTCTCCACAGTGACGCCATCGCCTCAGCCATTCGCGGCAAGCTGATCGTGGAGTTGACTTCCGGGACGCCAAATGGCGCACGGGAAGCCGCTGAATGGTATAGGGAGCACGGCGCAAGCTACCTTGATGGCGCGATCATGGCGACGCCGGATTATATCGGCACGGACGCCGGAACCATCCTGCTTGCCGGGCCAAGGGCGGCTTTCGACACGAACCGCGATGTGTTTCGCGCTTTGGGTGGCAATGTTCAGCATGTTGGCGAAGAACCAGGGCGTGCGAACGGGCTCGATAGCGCACTACTGGCTCTCATGTGGGGCGCTCTGTTCGGGACGCTCCATGCGATCGCCGTGTCGCAGGCCGAAGAGATCGAACTCGGTGAACTGGCGCGGCAGTGGTCCGCGACGGCACCGGTCATTGACGGCCTGGTGACCGACCTCATCAAGCGGACGAGCGCTGGCCGATTTGCCAGCGATAACGAAACGCTCTCGTCGATCTCGGCGCACCACGGCGCAATGCAGCATCTATTGGAGTTGATGCAGTTCCGCGAAATCGACCGTTCAATAGTCGATGGTTATGATGCGATATTCAAACGGGCCATAGCGGCGGGCCACCTGCACGATGATTTCGCCGCGCTCTCGCAATTTCTGGCGACAGGGAAGTAGCATGCCTTTGACGCATCTCATCGATAAGTATTGTGCATCGTGGTCCACCGAAAACGCCGAGAAGCGGCGGGCGTCGCTGTTATCGATCTTGAGCGATGGCGCGACGTATACCGATCCAACCGTTCACGCCGTTGGTGCCGAAGAACTTCTAGCCCACATTGCAGGAATTCAGAGCAAGTATCCGGGTGCATGCATTCTGCGGACCAGCAACGTGGATGTTCATCACGGCGTTGCGCGCTTCGCGTGGAAGTTTGTGATGCCTGACGGTTCGTCTTTGCCCGAGGGCCTGGACATCGCTTTTCTGGATGAGGAGCAGAAACGGATAACGCGCATCATTGGCTTCTTCGGTTTGTTGAAACCAGCTCGATCTCTGGCAGAGGGCGGCGTCAGCTAACCGGTCAAGAGCTGACATTCGAACATGTCAGCGCACCGCCTCGCGGTGGGCGCCGGGCAGGCGGGTGGCGATCAGCTTGTCGATGCGGCGGCCGTCGAGATCGACCACCTCGAAGCGCCAGCCCTGCGCGTCGACGCATTCGCCGGTCGCCGGCAGATGATGCATGTGCGACAGCACATAACCGGCGACGGTTTCGTAATCGCGGTTTTCCGGCAGGTCGATGCCGAGAATGTCGGCCATCTCGTCGGCCTGCATGTAGCCGGCGAGCAGCCACGAGCCGTCCTCGCGCTTGACCGCGTTTTCCTCATCGCCGGCGTCGGTGTCGGCGCGGAACACGCCGGTGATGGCTTCCAGAATGTCGGCCGGGGTGACGATGCCTTCGAAATGGCCGTATTCGTCATGCACCAGCGCCATCGGCACGTCGGATTCCTTCAGCTTCTGCAGCACATCCAGCGCGTCGGCCTGGTCGTAGACGATGGGGGCTGCGCGCACATGCCTGCGCGGGTCGAGAACGCGGCCGGCAAGCAACGCGGCCAGCACGTCACGCGTCTGGACGACGCCGACCATGACGTCGACGCCGCCGTCGCCTGCCGGCAGGCGCGAATGCTGGGTTTCCATGAGCAGCTTGCGGATGGCCGCCTCGTCGGATTGCAGATTGATCCAGTCTACTTCGGTGCGCGGCGTCATCACCGCGCGCACGGCGCGGTCGCCAAGCCGCATGACGCCGGCGATCATGCGCCGCTCGTCGGATTCGATGGTGCCGTGATGCTCGGCCTCGGCGACCAGCATCTTGATCTCCTCATCGGTGACCTTCTCCTCGCTTTCGCCGCGCTGGCCGAGCAGCCACAGGATGGTGCGGCCGGAGAAATCGAGCAGGAAGACCAGCGGCGCCGAGACGGTGGCGAGGATGGTCATTGCCGGAGCGACCCTGGCGGCGACCCGCTCGGGGTCACGCAACGCGATCTGCTTTGGCACCAGTTCGCCGACGATCAGCGAGAAATAGGTGATGATGGCGACGACGATGCCGACGCCGAGCGGATCGGCGACGGTCTCGCGGATGCCGGTCGAGGCCAGGAAATGCGCCAGCCGTTCGCCGAGCGTGGCGCCGGAAAAGGCGCCGGAGAGGACGCCGACCAGGGTGATGCCGATCTGCACCGAGGACAGGAACTTGCCGGGATTGGAACCCAACTCGAGCGCGCGGCCGGCGCCATTGATGCCGCGGTCGATCATCGCTTTCAGGCGGGCCGGTCGCGACGAGACGATGGCAAGTTCGGACATCGACAGAAGGCCGTTCACACAGATGAGGACGACCACGATAGCGATTTCTACGTATAACATGAGCGGTCAATAGCATTGCGGCGCGGTCTTCGAAAATAGTCCGACGTGATTTTTGAGAAATGACCGGCATTTCGGTCACGCGGCATCCCAGGGCGGCGTCGAAAAATGTTCGACGAGGGCGTCGACGACAACCCGTACCTTTGGCGTGAGCGCGCGCGTTACCGGCCAGACGGCATGCACGACGATGTTCTCGACCAGGCAGTCCGACAGCACCATTTCGAGATCGCCGCTTTTGAGGCTGTCGGCGGCCAGCCATGTCGGCAGGAAGGCGATGCCGCAGCCGGCGAGCGCTGCATCCAGCATCGGTTCGCCATGGCCGAGAACGAGTCGCGCCTTGGGCATGAAGGTTGCGAGATGGCCGTCGGAATGCCTGATCACCCAGGGCCGGACGATGCCCTCGCGACCGTAGCCAATGACGCTGTGATCGGCGAGATCCTCGACCGATTGCGGCCGGCCATGCCTGTCGAGATAGTCGGGAGCCGCGCATATGGCCGAGCGCTGGGCGTAGAGGCGCCTGGCCGCAAGCGACAGGCTGTCGTCGAGTTCGCCCATGCGGATCGCCAGGTCGATGCCCTCCTCGATCAGGTCGACGCGGCGGTCATTGAAGGAGACTTCCACCGTCAGGTCCGGAAATTTCCTCGAAATCTCGAACAGCACGGGCGCGACGCAGCGTCGGCCGAAGGCCAGCGGCACGTCGATCCGAAGCCGGCCAGACGGGACCTGACGGCGCGAGGCAAGCAGCGACTGTGCGGCTTCGATCTCGGCAAGGGCCCGGACGCAGGCTTCATAATAGCTGACGCCTTCGCTGGTCGGGCTGAGGCTGCGGGTGGTGCGGTTCAGCAAGCGAACGCCGAGTCTCTGCTCCAGCTGCGCGATCGATTTGCCGATCGCCGACTTCGTCACATGCAGCCGCTCGCCGGCTCTGGTGAAGCTGCCGGCCTCCACCGCCTGTACAAACGCGACGATGCCTTGCAGGTCGGCCGTTTCCATGGCGATTTCCTATTGTCGACTTTTGATCCGCAATCAGTGTCAAATTATACCACACCGAAGCACTATTTTCTATAGTCGAAAGGCATAAATGTCTCGCCTGGCATCAACGCACGGAGCGCGACACGACATGAGCACCCCAATCAACAGCCCCTGGCAGATGAGCGGTTTTGGCCTGTCGAGGCTAAGCCAGGTGGAAGGCAAGGTGCCCGGGCCAGGGCCGCACGATTTGCTGGTGCGGACCAAGGCCGTGTCGCTCAACTACAAGGATAAGATGATCGTAGACGGCGTGCTGATCCCCGACCTTGCCTTTCCCTTCGTGCGGACATCCGACGCGGTGGGTGAAGTGGTGGCCGTCGGCAGTGCGGTCAGCCGCTTTCAGGTCGGCCAGCGCGTGCTCGGCCAGGTGATCGCCGATTGGCCGGATGGCGACGCACCGCCGGTGCTGCATAAGCACACGCTGGGCTCGTCGCTGTCGGGAATGCTTTCCGACCATGTCATCTTCGGCGAGGACGCCGCGGTGCTGGCGCCGCCATCGCTCGGCGATATCGAGGCCGCGACATTGCCGATCGCGGCGCTGACAGCCTGGTTCGCCATGGCGGAAGCGACCAGACCGGTGCCGGGCCAGACCATTCTGATCCAGGGCACCGGCGGCGTGTCGCTGTTTGCGCTGCAGTTCGCCACCGCGTTCGGCCTGCGCGCCATCGTCACCTCAAGCAGCGATGAAAAGCTTGAGCGGGCGAGAAAGCTCGGCGCCTGGCAAGGGATCAACTACCGCACGCAACCGGCCTGGGATGAGGCCGTGCGTGAGCTGACGAATGGGCTGGGCGTCAACCACGTGCTGGAAATGGTCGGCGGCGATAATGCACGGCGATCGCTGAATGCGCTTGCCGCCGACGGTCGGCTGTCGATCATCGGCCTGTTGGGCGCGATGGAGCTCAGCTTCCCTATCATGCCCTTCATGCGCAACCGCATCACCGTGCAGGGCCTGTCGGTTGGCCATCGCCGCGCCTTCGAACGTATGAATCAGGCGATCGAGGCGCTGGCGATCAAGCCGGTCATCGACAAGCTCTTTGGCTTCGACGAGGTGCCGCAAGCCTTGCAGCATCTGGAGAAAGGGCCGTTCGGCAAGATCGTGATCACCACGAACTGACTTTTGCGATGGTCAGGGCAACTGCTTCAACACGCCGACAATTGCCTCGCCATCCGTGAAATAGGGATCGCCGCCGCCATTGCGTCCCGTACTGGTGGCGCCGACGCCCGATATATCGCTGGTCGAGATCAGCGTGCCGGCGGTGGCCAGGTCGCGCATCAGGAAATCGCGCTCGGCGTCGATGTCGGGGCCGATATGGTGGGTGACGGCGCCGGTGTCGTGGCTGAGGCCGACGCCGCGATCGAAGCTGGCCGAGCCCAGCCACAGCGGCCGGCCATCGTCGCCGCTTGCATCGGTCTGCCAGAAGCGGACATGATGCCGGCGGTCGGCGCTGAGGCCCTCCGGCTTCTCGAAGGCGAGATCCTGGGCGCGGCCATCGAACAGCAGCCTGCTGACCGGCGCATCGGGGTAGGGGTGGTCGAACAGCACGCTTTCACCAATCTCGATCGCGGTCTTCAGGGTCACGGCGTCGGCGGTGTCCCAGCCGGCGACGGCGAAGGCGTGCACTACTTCCTTTCGCGTACCGACAAGACCGACATTGATGGGATCGCCCGGAATGCCTTGTGGCGTGTGCGTCACCATCTCGAAGCTGTGCTTGCGAAAGCCGCGATCGCGGAACGTCCAGAATTCCGGTGCGGCGAAATAGGCGAGCGCCAGATAGGCGGCCAGCAAGGTCGCCACCCAGATTGCAACGCGTCGCCGAAAACTTCGCTGGCTCATGAACGCCGCCCGATCCGTGCGGTATCTGTTGCCTGACGGACCCTGGAAATCAATGGCCAGCAGCGCGCCGCCGGTCTATCGTGGGCATCGTTTCCTCGCGGGGGCAGCAATGGAGCGGAAGCTGGCAGGCCGCAAGCCAATGGCGTTGACCGCCGAGCTTGTCGCGCAAGTTGAGCGTGTCGAGCCTGATCCCGGGCCAGAGCCCGGAACCAGCGAGCACACCGATGCGGAGTTCGATGGCCTGGTCGACAAGCTGCTATCGCAGCATCGTCCCGAGACGCTTTGGGTCTTTGCCTACGGGTCGTTGATCTGGAACCCCGAATTCGCCCATGTCGAGCAGCGCCCGGCCACGGCGCCGGGATGGCACCGCTCGTTTTGCCTGAAACTGACCCGCTGGCGCGGAACCCGCGATTTGCCGGCCCTGATGCTGGCGCTCGATCGAGGCGGCAGCTGCAACGGCATCGTCTATCGGC
>NZ_RZTC01000018.1:28958-53754 GCF_004023165.1 Mesorhizobium sp. M7A.F.Ca.MR.176.00.0.0
GTCTATCGGCTGCCCGCGGAAGATCATTTCGGGCAACTCGGCCAGTTGATGCGCCGCGAGATCGATGCCAACCCGCCAACCAACGTGCCATGCTGGATCAAGGTCAAGACCAGGGACGGGCCGCTGCGTGCCTTGGCTTTCGTCGCCGCGCCGGACGGCAGCGCCTATGCCGGCCGGTTGCCGTTGGAGCAGGTTGCCGACACTCTGGCGCGGGCTGCCGGTCATTGGGGCTCTTCGGCGCAGTATTTGTTCAGGACCGTGAGCAAGCTTGAAGAGAGCGGCATCCGCGACCGGAATCTCTGGCGCATCCAGGACTTGGTTGCACGGCAGATCGCCGCTTCAACCGGTGGCGCCGATTATGCTGATCTCTTCCTAACGGCAGGCGCGATAACCGTTTTTGCGGTTCTTGATGTCGAAATGGAAATGGTTGCGGTGGTCGTAATTGTAGCCGGGGCCGAGCACGGTGGTGAAGTACTGGCAGCCGTCGGCGCGCACATTGTTGAGGAAGCCGCGGGTGCGGAAAGCGAACAGGCCGGGCTTACGCACGTCAATGTCGTCGCCATTGTTGAGTTCGATGCTCATGACGTCGAGCGCATTTCCCTTGCCATGCTCGGACAGGACACCTTCGCCGGCAATCCTGCGGCAGGAATAGCTGGAGCCCTGGTGGATGGTCTTGACGTCGGAGAAATAGCGCCAGCGGGCGGAGGGGACGAGCTCGTTCTTCGTCCAGCCGGCAAAGGTGGCGGCCATGTCGCAGGTCAGGGTTGCCGCGGGTTTCATCTGGATGTTGCCGATGGCCGAAACCTTGACCGGATAATCGATGCCGCACTGGCCTTCATGGATCGGCGCCAGGTCGGTGTAGGCGACATCGAGACGCTTCAATTGCTGCCGGCAGTCGGTTTCGCTGGCCGGCATCTGCTCGACGGGCGACATCGGCTCGTCCATGCGCGGATAGGCGGCCTGCGTCATGTATGGATTGGAAGGGACAAGCTTCTGCATGCCGGCATATTGCGGCACGGCAGCCGTCTGCGCGCCGACGTCGACGGCTGGCTGCAGCGACAGCACACTACCGGTGTTGCAGGCGGAAAGCGCCGCCAGCGCCAGGCCGGCGGTCAGCATTGCTGCATATTTTGTCTGGCGCGCGGTGGCGAAAAACAAGGCCCGAAATTTGCCGGCCATTGGCGGAATCCCGTTGATGGATATCCGGCATTTTAACGATCAAGGGTAAAGGAAAACTCAGCGCCCGCGTTCATGCCTGCGGCCGAATGCGGCACGCGGCCTGGATCAGCCATGCTCACTGGCAGAACGTGCCGCCATGCCGGCGCGGTTCGAGATCGAGATGGAAATGCAGGGAGTGATCAGGATCGGCGCCTGGACCGAGCACCGTCTTGAAGGGTCCACAGGCCGCCTTGCGCACGGCGTTGAGGAATTTGGCGTCCTTCTCCGGCGGCGCCGGGCCGACCTCGATCTTCTTGCCGTCCGACAGCGTGAAGCTGGCGATGTCGAGCGCGTTGCCAAAGGCGTGTTCCGACAGTTCTCGGGTGCCGTTGCGTGGCCGGCAGACAAAGGCCGATGCCTGGCCGATCGATTTCAGGTCCTCACCGAATTCGGCTTTCGCCGCCGGCTGGATGACATCGGCGGCAAAACGCGCCGTTGCCTCGGCCATTTTGCAATTGAGCTCGGTTCCGGGGCCGATGGCGACGGACTTTCCAAGGTCCTTCAGCACGATGGGATAGGGGATCGAACAGCCGATTTCGGGCTGGCTTTCCGCCTTGTGTTCTTCGAATTCGACGCCGAGCGTCTTCAGCCGTTCGCGGCAGGCGACTTCCTCGGCTGGCATTTTCTCATCGGGGAGATCGGCCGAGCGCGGATCGGGCAGCATCTTCTTCTCGTCCGCGTCCGCCGGCTTTTGCGGCGGTTGCGGGGCAACGGTGGGCGGCTGAGCCTCGGGCTCCGCGATGTCCGGTTTTGGCGTCGGCGTTGGCGCGACCGCCGGCGGTTCCGGCTCGCTTTTCGTATCGGTTGAGGGTTCGGGAACCGGCGGTTCGGGAAGTGCCTGCTTTTCCTGGCGGGATTTTTCTTCAGGGTTACGGTCGGGCGCGCCGGCGGTGTTCGGACCTTTCTTCTGCTCCCCGGTCTTTGCTGCGTCGGCCTTTGGAGTGTCCGTCGGGCGTGGCTCGGGCACCGGAATATTGGGTCCAGGCACCGGAACATCGGCAGGCAAGGGCAGCCGCAACTGCGTTTTCTGCTGTGCCTGCTTCCGCGTCACCGACCGGTGTCTTCGTGGTTTCAGGTGCTTTCCGCCTCGCTGTTTGAGGCGCTGTTCGGCTCGTGGAGTCAACGGCTGCTCTATCCTCGGCGTCAACGGCTCGTGATGCCGATGGCGATGTCTCGCCTCGGCCGGCATCATCAGCAAGGCCGTGACGGCCATGACGAACAAGATCCTGAACGTTCGGGAAAAGATAAGCGACCCCATCGCCGTCAACGGCGCCGACGCAAGGTGGTTGCCTCGGCCGCATCACGAACGGTAACCGCTCCGTTACGCACCGATCGCTTCCAGCCCTTCCTCCAGCCAGTCGGCGAGCAGCGGCATGCCAAGCAGGTATTTTGCGGTGCGCTTGTTGGCGCGTTCGCGCGCGGCCGCCAGCGCGTCCGCCCATTCGGTGGCGTCGTAGTCGCCGCGACCGACCCAGGCCAGCGCGATCAGTTCGGCTGCTTCATCGACATTGAGGTCGTTGATCAGTTCGCGCAGCTCTTCCTCGGTCAGATTCTCGGAGCTTTCCTCGGCAAGGCCGTCATGGTGATGGTTGACATGGGACTCGCCGTCGAGCTCGACCTCATGCTCGGCGCCATCGGCATAGTCTTCATTGACGGCCGCACTCAGCGCCTTGGCCTTGAGGATGAACAGGCGCACAGTGTCGGGGCCGATCGAAAGCTCCCAGTCCTTTTCAAGCCGCCGCTGCAAGGGCCGTCTCCCTCAGGTCGTTTGCCGGATGATAGCGGATTTGCGGCATCCGTCACCTGATGTTCTCCGCACGCAATTTTCCGGGATGAAACGCAAGCCGTCCGGCGTTAGTGTTGCATTCTCACCCTCCAGGAGGCTTCGATGCATAAAAGAGTGCTGATCCAGGTGGCGACTGCCCTTGTCGCGCTGCAGTTCCTTGCCGTTCCGGTGTTCGCCGCCGGCGGTGACAGTGGCGGCAGCGATCAGACGGTCACCCAATGCAAGAAGGGCGAAGTCTGGGACAAGAAGAAGAAAAAGTGCGTCGCACCCCAGGAGGGCATGCTCGACGACGACAGCATCTATGATGCTGGCCACGCGTTGGCGATGGCCGGGCGCTATGACGAGGCGATCGCCGTGCTCAGCCTTGCCGCCAACAAGCAGGATCCGCGCATCCTCAACTATCTCGGCTATTCGCACCGCCATTCCGGCCGCGTCACCGTCGGCCTCGGCTATTACGAGGAGGCGCTGCGCATCGATCCGAACTACACGCTGGTGCGTGAATATCTCGGCGAAGCGCATCTGCAGATCGGCGATCTGGCCGGCGCCCGGCAACAGCTGATGGAAATCGAGAAGCGGACCGGCAAGGGTTCGCGCGAATATGGCATGCTGGCCGAGCAGATCGACCATTTCATGAGAAGCTAAAAAGATCCCAGGGCTCTTCCAAGCGGCCGCGAGCGATCGCGGCCGCTTTTTGTTGCCCCCAGCCTCATTCACGCCCTGGCTGATGAAAACGGGGATGATTTTAGCAAAACCGATTTTTGGGCGTGAAAAACCCGCTGACATTGCTATATTCAGGGAAATTGCGGTGAAACGGTTCCGTTAGCCCGAGGCTGCCGGACCCGTTTTCTTTTTGTACCCATCGACAAGGCTTTCCCCGAAACGCGGGGGTGGCAGCAGGAAAGGTCAGGCATCATGAACAAGGTCCCGATGACAGGCGAGGGGTTCGCGTCATTGAAGGAAGAACTGCGCTGGCGCCAGCAGGAAGAGCGGCCGCGCATCATCGAGGCGATCTCCGAAGCGCGCTCGCATGGCGACCTGTCCGAAAATGCCGAATATCATGCCGCCAAGGAGGCGCAGAGCCTTAACGAGGGCCGCGTCAACGAGCTTGAAGATTATATCGCGCGGGCCGAAGTGATCGACGTCAGCAAGCTCAGCGGCGACAAGATCAAGTTCGGCGCCACCGTGGTGCTGGTCGACGAGGACACCGAGGAAAAGAAGACTTACCGGATCGTCGGCGACCAGGAGGCGGACGTGAAGTCCGGCCGCATCTCGATCTCCTCGCCGATCGCGCGTGCGCTCATCGGCAAGGAAGTCGGCGACGCCATCGAAGTCAATGCGCCCGGCGGTGCCAGGGGGTATGAGATCGTCCAAGTGCAGTTCATCTAGGGAATTTGAGGGGGGCGGCTGCGACTTTTAAGCTGAGGTTTGCGCCGCCCCTCATCGCCCTGCCGGGCATTTCTCCCCGTATAGTGACGGGGAGAAAGATGCTCCCATCGACGATTTCGCCGATTTTCAACGTAGCAGAATAGACGCTGGCCTTGCGTTCAGCTCTCTTCTCCCCGTCGTTATACGGGGAGAAGGTGCCGGCAGGCGGATGGGGGGCGGCGCTGGCCTTTGCAAATTGATTTGATTGATAAATCAATTCTTGCCAGCGTTGGCCGTGCCAAGGACCTGGAGTCCCGCCAGCCTCTCTGCCTCCGCCACCACCTCCACCGGCATCACACGCTTACCGGGCGCGGCCAAAAGCGTCGACGCATATTGCCCGCGCGGACCCGTCAACCCGGGCTCGGTCGCCAGGAACACCGCAACCGTTGGCAGGCCGAAGGCGCTGGCGAGATGGGTCAGCCCGGTGTCGGCGCCGATGACCAGTTCCGAGCGGCCGATGAACGCAGCGATGTCGGCCAGCGGTGACTTTGGCACCACAACTGTCGATGGCACTGCCTTGGCAATGGCTTCGGCCACGGCCTTCTCGCGCTCGTTCGACCAGGTCGTGACCGGCGTTATCCCCCGCTCAATCAGGAGGCGCGCGGTTTCAATCCAGTCTTCGGCCGGCCATTTCTTGTCTTCGCGGCTGGTGCCGTGCAGCAGGAAGGCGGTTTTTCCGGCGATGCCCGCCAGAGTGCCGACGGGCGGCACGATGCCGGAGTCCAGGGTCGAAAGATCGGGCTGATAGCCGAGCGCCAGCCCGAACAGCCGCCGTATCCGTTCGATGGCGTGCAGGTCGCGCGGCACGGGATAAGTGGCATCGTAGAACAGCGTCGCAGAAGGTTCGCGCGCGCTCGAACGGTCGAAGCCGGCAATGGGGGCGCCGGCTTGCCTTGCCACCACAGCCGATTTCAGGAGGCCTTGCGCATCGATGACGAGGTCGTAACGGCAATCGCGCAAGGTGCGGCGCAGGGCGGCCGCCTCGCGCCAGGTGCCGCTATCGAGCAGCGCCTTGCGCCAGCGCCGGATCGCCACCGTGTGGATCCGATCGATCGCCGGGTGAAGCGTGGCGATACCGGCAAATGCCTCTTCGACGCACCAGTCGAAGGACAGGTCCGGGCGGTTGCGACGAGCATCCTCGACGGCCGGAAAGGTGTGGATGACATCGCCCATCGACGACGTCTTGACGATCAGCACCTTCATGCCGCGGCCGGGATGTCCAGCAGCCGGTCCGCCGCTGCTGCGACCTGGCCGACTTCAAGCGTCTTCAGGCAGTTGAGGTGGCCGAGCGGGCAGACCTTCTGGTGGCAGGGCGAGCACGACAGGCCAAGCCAGACCAACTCGCGGCGTTCCCCCAGCGGCGGCGTGTTCTCAGGCGAGGTCGAGCCGTAGACGGCGACGATCGGCGTGCCGACGGCGGCCGCGACATGCATCAGCCCGCTGTCGTTGGACACGGCCAGCCTCGCGGCTGATATCAGGTCGATGGCGTCCTCCAGCCGCGTCTGTCCGGCGAGATCGACGAGGCCGGGGGCCAGGGCCGCGATCTCCGCCGTCACGTCGCGGTCGTTCTTCGAGCCGAACAGAGCGACCTTCAAGCCTTTGCCCATGAAATCGCGGGCAAGTCCGGCATAGCTTTCGCTGGGCCAGCGCTTGGCCGGGCCGAATTCCGCACCGGGCATCAGGGCCACGAATTTCTGCGGCGCCAGGCCGAAACGGCCGAGCAGGTCGACCTGGTTTTTCGTGTCCACGCTAAGCCGTGGCGCCCGGAAAGTGCCGCCCTGGGCGAGACCGAAATAGGCCTGCGCTGTGCGTCGTTTCACGTCATCGGGCAGCGGCACAATGTCGGTCAACAGGCCGTAACGCATCTCGCGTAAATTGCCGACACGGCGCGGAATACGGGCAAAGAACGGGATCAGCGCCGACTTCCAGCTGCCCGGCAGGATATAGGCCATGTCGTAGCGGCCGCGTAGCAGCCGGCCGAAGCGGCGGCGATGGGTGAATTCGAGCGCACCGGGTTTGAGCGGAAAGTCGATCTGCTGGCGGATTTCGGGCATGCGCTTGACCAGCGGCGCGGCCCAGGCCGGCGCCAGCACATCGATGGGGGCGTTGGGATGCAACTCCTTCAGCGCCGAAAACAGGCACTGTGCCATCACCATGTCGCCCACCCAGCGTGGGCCGATCACGAGGATCGTTGGGCTTTCAGCCATTCGACATAGTCTCTGACACCGGTTTCCACTGTCCGGAATTGGCCGTTATAACCGGCCGCGCGCAAACGGGACATATCAGCTTGCGTAAAGCTCTGGTAGCTGCCCTTGAGATGGTCGGGAAAGGGGATGAATTCAATCTCGCCTTTACCCAACGTGTCGATCACCGTTTCGGCTATGGCGCGGAAGGGCTGGGCACGGCCGGTGCCGCAATTGAAGATGCCGCTTGAGCCCTGTTTCCACAGCCACAGATTGACGTCGGCAACGTCGCCGACGTGGATGAAGTCACGGCTTTGTTCGCCGGGTCCGAACCCGTCATAGGCGCCGAACAGTTTCGGGTTCTGGCCTTGCTCGACCTGGTTGAACAGATGGAAGGCGACGGAGGCCATGGCGCCCTTATGCGCCTCGCGCGGGCCATAGACGTTGAAGTAGCGCAAGCCCACGATCTGTGAATGGTCGGTATCGAAGGCGGTGCGCCCGGCGAACACGGTTCGCCTGACGTAATCGTCGAACAGCTTCTTGGAATAGGCGTATACGTTGAGCGGCCGCTCGAGCGCGGGATCCTCGCGAAACTCCGAGCCGCCGCCATAGACGGAAGCCGAGGAGGCATAAAGGAAAGGCACGCGCAGCGCCTGGCTTGCATGCAGCAGCCGTTTCGAGAAGGCGTAATTCACCTCCATCATAAATTTGCCGTTCCACTCGGTGGTGGTCGAGCAGGCGCCCTGGTGGAACACCGCCTCGATGCGGCCGAGCGAGCCGGCCTCCATGCGGTCCAGGAAATCGTTCTTGTCGAGATAGTCGGCGATCTTGAGATCGGCAAGATTGGCGATCTTGTGACCGTCGGTAAGGTCGTCGACGACGAGGATGTCGTCATGCCCTTCGGCATTCAGCGCGGCGACGATGTTGGAGCCGATCATGCCGGCGCCGCCCGTGACGATGATCATGGAGGGCCTCTGGTTGCTTGCGATTCCGGTCCTTATAGGGGAGGCTAGGCGGGCTGTCGACAAAGCCAGGTGCATGCGCCTGTCCTGCCACTTTATGCGCTTGTCTGTTCTGTCTGTTTTGTCTATTATGGACAAAACAGGGTATCCCATGAAAAACTATCCATCGACCGATCTGAAACAGAATCTTGGAGATGTGCTTGCAGCTGCCAGCCAGCAGCCGGTCTCCATCACTCGCCACAACAAGCCGAGATACGTCCTGATGAGCATCGAGGCCTACGAAGCGCGCTTCGGCAACGAGAGCCGCCGCGTCTACGCTGCGGAGGATGCCCCGACCGAACATGTCGAGATGCTCGAGGAGTACGCCGCGGAATTGGACCGTGATTAAACCCGCCGCTGCGGACGTCTGGCGATATCCATATCTTTGGCATCGCCAACACGGAGACGGCGAGACCGAAGGCCGGAAGTCACGGCCTGTGGCCTTTGTGGCTGTCCTGCCTGGGAAAGCCGGCGGTACGAACCTCTTCATCCTTGCAATCACTTCCACGCAGCCGGGCCGTGATCGCGTTGCCGTCAGCATCCCGGAAATTGAACGCCACCGTGCGGGCCTCGACCCTATGCCCCTTTGGGTCATGGTCGATGAGTACAATCATGATATCCTGGAAGCGTCGGCCTATTTCGAGCCGGGTGCGCGAATCGGCGCGTTCAGCCCGTCATTTCACAAGAAAATTATGTTCGCTTTTACTGCGGTTGTCCGCACGGGTCAGTCCAAAGCCATCCCGCGCGCGGACTGAATCGACAGAACAGAGCACGATCGTGAGGGACCAAAAATGCCATCGACCGAACTGCTCATCGCGTTTTTCGCCACCACGGCGATTTTCGCCTACATTCCAGGCCCGGCCATGCTCTATGCGGCCGCGCAGACGATGGCGCGCGGCCGCTGGTCCGGCCTGACGGCGGCACTTGGCATTCATCTGGGCGGCTACGTGCATGTTTTCGCCGCGGCTGCCGGGCTGTCGGTGCTGTTTCATGCCGTGCCGACGCTGTACCTGGCGGTCAAGCTGGTCGGCGCGCTCTATCTGATCTGGCTTGGCGTCTCGCTGTTTCGCAAGCGCGTGGAGGGCGATGCGGCGCTGCCCGCGATCGAGCGCAAATCGGCACGGCGTGCCTTTTTCGAGAGCATCACCGTCGAGGTGCTCAATCCGAAGACAGCGATCTTCTTCATGGCGTTCCTGCCGCAATTCATCGACGCCTCGGCGGCGTTTCCGGTCTGGCTGCAGTTCGTCGTGCTCGGCACGATCGTCAATCTGATGTTCTCTTCGGCCGATATCGTCTGTGTGTTCCTGGCGGGCGCCGTGATCGGCCGTTTGCGGCGTTCGAGCCGCGCACAGCGGCTGATGCAACGGGCGGGAGGGGCTGTGCTGGTCGGGCTGGGCGTCCATGTCGCCCTGCAGAAGAGCTGACCGCCCGAGCCTGCCGGGATCATGCCCTGCCGTTGCGCTGCGTGAATTTGCGGTATATCGGCTTTCGCCATGAACGATCCGACCAGTCGATTGATGAGCACTTATGAGATTGAAATCGGCCTTTTCCCTGTGTTGCCAGTGACATGATCAAGCACAATCCGCCTTCTCCCGAACCGTTGCACCGCGCCATTGCGCGGTTCGGCCAGGCCACAGTGCTGGTGGTCGGCGACTTCATCCTCGATCGTTTCGTCAACGGCGTCATCGAGCGGATCTCGCCGGAGGCGCCGATACCGGTGCTGCACGGGCGCGGCGAGACCTCGACCATGGGCGGCGCCGGCAATGTCGTGGCCAACATCGTTTCGCTCGGCGCTGCCGCTATTCCCGTCTCGGTCATAGGCACCGATGTGGCAGGCGATAGCCTGGTGCGGATGCTCGGCGAGCTTGGCGCCGATACGGCGGGCCTCGCGCAGGAGCGTGGTCGCATGACCTCGTCCAAAAGCCGCTTCAGCGCGCTCAACCAGCAGGTGCTGCGTTTCGACGAAGAGGAGATCAAGCCGCTCGGCGCTGCGGAGCGAGCCGGCCTGATCCGGCATTTCCGCGCCGCGCTGGCGCACGCCGACATCGTCATCCTGTCCGATTACGGCAAGGGCATCCTGCTCGACGGCGTCGCCGGCGACTTGATCGCCATCTGCCGCGAGGCTGGAAAGCCGGTGCTGGTCGACCCGAAGGGCCGCGATTATGCGCGCTATGCCGGGGCGACCGCCATTACCCCCAACCGCAAGGAACTCGGCGAGGCCGCCGGCCATGCGGTGTTCGCCGATGACGAGATCGTGGCTGCCGCACGCGAGCTGATTTCGGCACATGGTTTCGATTTCGTGGTCGCGACGCGCAGCGAAAAGGGCATGAGCGTGGTCGGCCCCGACGAGGCGCGCCACATCGCCACCCAGGCGCGCGAAGTGTTCGACGTTTCGGGCGCCGGCGACACGGTGATCGCGAGCTTCGCGCTGGCGCTGGCCGTGGGCGCCGATACGGTCATGGCCGCTTCGATCGCCAATGCCGCTGGTGGCGTCGTGGTGGGAAAACGCGGCACCGCGCGGCTGACGGTCGAGGAACTCACCGGCGCGCTGTTCCGTTCGCATGGGCCGACGGCCCACAAGGACGCCATCCTCGACGCCACGTCGGCCGCGCGCATGGTGGCGGCGTGGAAGGAAGAGGGCCTGAGCGTCGGCTTCACCAATGGCTGCTTCGACATCCTGCATGCCGGCCATGTCAGCTTGCTGCACGCGGCGCGCAGCCAATGCGACCGGCTGGTGCTCGGCCTCAACAGCGATGCTTCGGTGCGGCGACTGAAGGGCGCCGGGCGCCCGGTCAACGACCAGCACGACCGCGCCTGCGTGCTGGCAGCACTTGCCTCGGTCGATGCGGTCGTGGTGTTCGAGGAAGATACGCCGCTGGCGCTGATCGAAGCGCTGCTGCCCGACATACTGGTCAAGGGGGCCGATTACACGGTCGACACCGTGGTCGGCGCCGATGTGGTGCAGAAGGCCGGCGGACGCGTCGTACTGGTCGATCTGGTCGCCGGAAAAAGCACCACCAACACCATTGGCAAATTGCGCGCCGGCGGCACCACAAACTGAGGGTTTCATGTCCGAGTTGAACGATTACCTTGTCCGCTCCGTGGCTGCCATATCAGCCATGGTCGAACGGGACCTGACCGGTGAGATGGAGCGGGCAGCGAGCGCCGTGGTGACTGCGCTTTCGTCGGGGAAAGCTTTGCTCATCGCCGGCAATGGCGGCTCGGCCAGCGACGCCATCCACATTGCCGGCGAACTGGTCGGCCGCTTTCTCAAGGAGCGCAAGGCCTACAATGTCATCGCGCTGCCGGCCAATGCAGCGGTGCTGACCGCCTGGGGCAACGACTATGGCTTCGACACGGTGTTTTCGCGCCAGGTCGAGGCGCATGGCGCTGCCGGCGGCGTGCTCCTGGCGATCTCGACCAGCGGCAATTCGCCGAGCATCCTTGCCGCCGCCGAACAGGCGCGGAGGATGGACATGACGGTGATCGGCATGACCGGCGACACCGGCGGCAAGCTGAAGCCTCTGTCCGATATCCTGCTCAACGTGCCGTCGACCTCGACGCCGATCATCCAGCAGGGGCATCTGTGCCTTTACCATCATCTGTGCGAGGTGGTCGAAGCGCGCCTCAGCAATGGCTGATCCCACGACCTCTGGCCGCTTTCCGCTGGCGGAGCCGGGCCTATGGGTCGAGCGGGTCGGCTCAAGGGTGTTCGCCGCCGGCTCGCCGGCGCTGTTCCTCGATCGCGACGGCACCGTAAATGTCGATACCGGCTATCCGGATGATCCTGCCGAAATGGTGCTGCGCGCGGACATAGCCGCGGTGATAGCCGCCGCCAACCGGGCCGGCATTCCGGTCATCATCGTCACCAACCAGTCGGGCATCGCGCGTGGCTATTTCGGCTGGGGCGATTTCGCCGCCGTCAATGGCCGCGTGCTCGAGCTGCTGCGCGTCGACAATGCGTTCGTCGATATGGTCGTCGCCTGCGCCTATCACGAAGCTGGCTCCGGTGTGCTTGCGGTTGCCGATCATCCGATGCGCAAGCCCAATCCGGGCATGCTGCTGGAGGCGGCCGGGCGCCTCGGGCTCGATCTGCGGCGTTCGCTAGTCGTCGGCGACAAGGAGGCCGACATGGAGGCGGGACAACGCGCCGGCCTCGCGCAGGGCTGGCTGGTAGATGGACAAGCAGCTGTCCGATCGGGCTTCACAATTCGGCCTTGGTGCGAGCGCGCGGATTTCGACGGCCTGCTCGCCGCAATAGCTGCGCTTGGCACCGCCTCGGGCGCGCCGTGACGGCTTACATCCGATCTTTGTCTCGCCAGGCTTCATAAAGCTTGGCCTCTGTCGCGAACGAATACAGCATCACCAGCATCGAATAGACGAACCCGTGCCGGCCGCACAGGAAGTAGCGCTTGGCCAGGTAGAACTTCAGAAAGTTGCCGAGCGGCGACAGCACCAGTCTTATCAGGCCGGGCTTCTTGGCTCGTTCGACCAGCGTGGCAACCTTGAGGCTGGAGTAGGTGTTGGCCCTTGCCAGATCCTCGGCAATAGTCATTTCGCGGCGATGCAGCAGCACGCCATTTTCTATCGTGCCGGTTTCGCCTGGCACCTCGAACGACTCATGGACCCGCAGATTGAGGTCCATCGTGGCCTTGTCGCGGCGGAAAAGACGCAGCAGCCTGTTGTGAAGCACCCAGCGGTGCGCATAGCCATAGCCCTTCAGCTTGTCGCGGCGTCTGATGTACCATCCGTCGAAGGCGTCATTCCCAAGCTGGGTCACATTCGTGATTGACTGCCTGAGCACGTCGTCGATGGCCTCGTCGGCTTCAATCGAAAGGCACCATGGTTGCGTGGCCTGATCGAGCGCGAATTGCCGCTGACGAGGAAAGCCCGGCCAATCGTTGTGAAAAAGCCTTATCGGGTAGCCTTTGGCGATGTACCCATTGACGACGTCCAGAGTGCTGTCCGTCGAGCCCGAATCGACGACGATGATCTCGGCGCAGAAATCGACGCTTTCCAGGCACTCGCCGATCATGTCGGCCTCGTTCATGCAGATGACCAGCGCCGAAACCGGGCTAGAAAATCGAGTCATCGTCCCACCCCACGGCACACTGTTCTCGGAATTGGGCTGCCCTGCGCCCCTGTTTACGCAATCCCGAAAGCGCTATGCGCTTTACCCGGGAAAACCGTTACATACTTTTTCTGGAATTGCTCTAGGAAACCAACAAGACGGCTGCGGCAGAAATTCCGGCTTCACAGGAGAGCTATCGAACGCCAAAGCGGCGCTGATATGGCGAGGCCTTCAAGCGACATCGGCGAAAGCTCGTTGCGGTTCAACCGGCTCAAGGCTGTGCGAACGAGACCAGCCCTTCGTCCTTGACCCGGCGGATGGTGAGCGCTGTGCGCACCGTGTCGACATTCGGGGTCGAGGTCAGTTCCTCGATGACGAAGCTCTGGAAGGCGCCAAGGTCGCTCGCCACGCAATGCAGCAGGAAATCGGATTCGCCCGACACCATCCAGGCGTCGCGTACGATCGGCCAGCCGCGGGTGCGCTCGGCAAAGATGCGCAGCTCGGCATCGGCCTGATGATGCAGGCCGACCAGGCAGAAGGCAACGACATCGAGGCCGAGCGCTGATGCATTGAGCAAGGCACGGTAGCCACGGATGATGCCGGCTTCCTCCAGGCGCTTGACGCGGCGCAGGCATGGCGGCGCCGAAATGCCGACGCGGTTCGACAGTTCGACATTGGTCATGCGGCCGTCGCCCTGCAATTCGCGCAGGATCTTCCAGTCGATGGCGTCGAGGTCGGCCTTGAGGGGCATGTGGGCTCTCGATCATGAGGGGTAATACGCAAGAACCTTGCGTGATTTTGTAATTAAACGACTTCGCTGTCCATTCCATCCTTCGCCCGGAATATTTCGCGGGATCAGCGGCCGACAGGTGCGACAAAGCTTTCCGGGGACGAACTCCAACTTGCCTTGCTGGCGTCGTGGGCAACACTTACATTACGCGCGACAATGATCATGCCGCAATTGCCGGCAGCCCTCCGCAGAGGCTTTAGATGACCACCAAGCACGCGCCCGTTCTCATCATCGGTTCCGGCCCGGCCGGCTATACGGCGGCGGTCTATGCCGCCCGCGCCATGCTGAAGCCGATGCTGGTCGCCGGCCTGCAGCAGGGCGGGCAGTTGATGATCACCACCGATGTCGAAAACTATCCCGGCTTCGCCGACCCGATCCAGGGTCCGTGGCTGATGGAGCAGATGCTGAAACAGGCCGAGCATGTCGGCACCGACATCATCAACGACATCATCACCGAGGTCGACCTCAACGTGCGACCGTTCCGCGCCAAGGGCGATTCCGGCACGACCTATACCGCCGACGCGCTGATCATCGCCACCGGCGCGCAAGCGAAATGGCTGGGCATCCCGACCGAGCAGGACTTCATGGGTTTTGGAGTCTCGGCCTGCGCCACCTGCGACGGTTTCTTCTACAGGGGCAAGGATGTCGCGGTGGTCGGTGGCGGCAATTCCGCGGTGGAAGAGGCGCTCTATCTGTCCAATCTCGCCAGGAGCGTGACGGTCATCCACAGGCGCAGCGATTTTCGCGCTGAACGTATTCTGCGCGAGCGGCTTCTGAAGAAGGACAATGTCCGCGTCATCTGGGACACGATCGTCGATGAGATCACCGGTCGACCCGGCAAGACGCCGCTGCCGCCCTCGGTCGAGGGGCTGAAGCTCAAGCATGCGGTGACCGGCGAGGTGTCGCACCTCAAGATCGACGGCGTGTTCGTGGCCATCGGCCATGCGCCGGCGGTTGAACTGTTCGCCGGCAAGCTCAAGCAGAAGCCGAACGGCTATCTGTGGACAGCGCCGGATTCGACCCGCACCGATGTGCCGGGCGTGTTCGCGGCCGGCGATGTGACCGACGATATCTACCGCCAGGCGGTGACGGCAGCGGGGCTCGGCTGCATGGCCGCGCTCGAGGCGGAGAAGTATCTGGCCGGCATCGAAGTGCATCGCGAAGCGGCCGAGTAGAGAGTTCAGAGAGCGGCTTAGAAACGCCGTGTAAAAGCCTGATTTTTCATTCAGACGCCAAAACAGAACGAGGGGAATCATGGCGTTGGACTGGGACAAGCTACGCGTGTTTCACGCTGCGGCGGAGGCGGGGTCGTTTACCCATGCGGCCGAGACATTGCATCTGTCGCAATCGGCGATCTCGCGGCAGGTCAGCGCGCTCGAGCATGATGTCGGCGTGCCGCTGTTCAACCGCCACGCCCGCGGGCTGGTGCTGACCGAGCAAGGTGAGATGCTGTTTCGCACGGCGCATGACGTGCTGATGAAGCTGGAGACCATCAAGTCCCGGCTGACCGAGACCAAGGATCGCCCGTCGGGCGTGCTGCGGGTGACAACGACGGTGGGGCTGGGCGCCGGCTGGCTGACCGAGCGGGTGCAGGAATTCATCGAACTCTATCCCGAAATCAGCCTGCAGTTGATCCTCGCCAACGAGGAGCTGGATCTCACCATGCGCCAGGCCGATTGCGCCATCCGGCTGCGCCAGCCGCAGCAGCCGGACCTGATCCAGCGCCGCCTGTTCACCGTGCATTTCCACCTCTACGCGGCCCCATCCTATGTCGCCAAGCACGGCAAGCCGTCTTCCGTCGCCGAGCTGAAGGCCCATCGCATCGTCACCTTCGGCGTGCCGGTGCCGTCGCATCTGTCGGAGCTGAACTGGCTGGAAACGGTCGGTGATTTCGAAGGCGGACAAAGGGTGCCGACGCTGCAGATCAACGACATATTGTCGATCAAGCGGGCGGTGCAGGGCGGTGCCGGCATCGCCATGCTGCCCGACTATGTGATCAGCAAGGACTCCGATCTGGTGCAGCTGCTGCCGGAGACCGAGGTGCCGTCTTTCGACACCTATTTCGCCTATCCCGACGCGATGAAGAACCAGGCCAAGCTGCATGTGTTCCGGGACTTCATCATCGCCAAAGCCCGAAGCTGGTCCTTCTGATTTTCGTTTTCACGCCCTGCGGGATTATCCCCGCCAGGGCATCAGCCGAGGCAGCCAGCCGGGCACGTTGCGGCGGTAGGTCTCGTATTCGGCGCCATAACGGCGGCTAAGCGTCGGCTCTTCATAGAGCCTGACGAAGGCGCCCATGGAGACAGCGCTGACGGCGGCATAGGCGACCAGCGCCCAGCTCGAGAACAGCAGCGCCTGGCCGAGGATGATCGACAGCACGGCGACATACATCGGGTTGCGGACATGGCGGTAGATGCCGCCTATCACCAGCCTCTCGGTCGGGGCGACCGGTGCGGGTGTGCCCAGGCCCTCAAGCGCAAAACGGCCGAAGGCATGCAGGAGTGCCGCGCCCGCGGCAACGATCAGAAGCCCGCCAACAGGGGCAAAGCCCGGCAGGCTCGACCAGGGCAAGCCCCAGCGATCGGTCAACAACCAGGGCACCAGCCCGGCAACCACGCACGGCGCCGATGAAGAAGGCCGCACTGCCGGCGATCGCCGAAAACCTCCGCATTGGCTGCTTGCTCCGCGATTGCCTTAGAAATGCACGCCTGCTGCCCGCTTCCACATCATTGCCCAGTTTTGGCATTTCGAGCCGTAAGCCAGCCGAGATTAGCGATTCTGTAGTTGCAATTGCCCGATTCAGCGCTCCATTTCGACGATTTTGCTGGTCCTATTGGCTTCTGGAATGGGTTAGACCACAGCCTGCGTCTTTTTGCATGTGTGTGTTGCAAAATAGATGCTTGTTTCTTGGGCATGATGAGCACATATATAGATCATCTCCTGGGCGCGTTCTCCTCCCATTAGCGCCCTCGAGTGTTCCCCTCTGGAGGTTAGCCTTAACAGGCACTCCAATCAAACTCAGCCGGATCTTCATTGATCCGGCTTTTTTGTTGCCTGTACCCTGCTGGGCCGGCCAAAAATTCCATCACAATTGCCACGTAACGGTGACATGTAACCTCTGGTAACATATCCCGGACGCCCGCGACCTGCTATGTAGATCATAGGACGCGGTGTGGTTCGGACGGGAGATGGGGGCATCACTCGTACGGCCCGGGCTCAGGCGGCTACCGCGTCCGAACCGTTTTTCCGCCGAACTCGGCGGTACCAAATGCGGCGGACCTGACGTTTTACCTCCCAAGGAAACGGTCCGCGAACAAAACGACGTCCGGTCCCCGCCGGACGTCGTTTTCTTTTGTTCCCCCGAATCAGGTTCGAGAGGAACGCCACGCCATCAGGCGGCCTTGCCGTTGGTGTTCATGGCGTCGTCGGCCAGACGGCCGGTGAGTTCGGCCATGTGGTCGAAGACGGCACGATAGCTGGCAACGCCCGCGGTCGCCGAGCGCAACTCGATGATCAGGTCGCCGATCTCGGCTTGCGGCATGGTTGCCTCGACGACATCCCATCCCGGCCAGTCGGGTCGCGCGTCGTAGCCGAGGATCTGGCCGCGCCGCTGCGGGATGAGAGCGATGATCTTCGAGGTGGCGTCGGAGGGGGTGACGATTTCGACCTTCATCACGGGCTCCAGGAGCACCGGCAAGCACGCGGCCATGCCTTCCTTCATCGCCAGCCTGGCCGCCATCTGGAAGGCCATGTCGGAGGAATCGACCGCATGATAGGAGCCGTCCGACAGGTTGACTGCGACATCCACGACCGGAAAGCCAAGCGGCCCGGATTTCAGATAGTCGCGGACCCCGGTCTCGACCGACTGGATGTAGGTCTTGGGCACGACGCCGCCGGTGATGGTGTCGGTGAACTGGAAGCCGGAACCGCGCGGCAGCGGCTTGATCTCGATCACCACGTCGCCGAACTGGCCATGGCCGCCGGACTGTTTCTTGTGACGGCCGCGCTGCTGCGCCGATTTGCGGATCGTCTCGCGATAGGGCACCGCCGGCGGATGACCTTCGACCGGTATCTGGTTCTTGCCTTCCAGCCGCTCGCGCACCACGCGCAGATGCATCTCGCCATGGCCCGACAGCACGGTTTCGGCCGAGTCCTGATTGTGGCGCAGGCTGAGCGATGGGTCCTCCTCGGCCAGCCGCTGGATGGCAGCCGACATCTTCACTTCGTCCTTGCGCTCCTTGGGGCGGAGCGCGAAGGCGAAGACCGGCTGCGGCGGCTCGAACTGGACGAGGGGCTTGATGCCGCCCTTGGCCGAGCTCAGCGTCTGGCCGGTCTTGACCTCGTCCAGCTTGCCCAGTGCCACCGTGTCGCCGGCCTTGGCGATGGAGAGCTTGGACTGGTCCTTGCCGAGCATCCGGTAGATGCCGGAAACCTTGGCGGTGTCGCCGCCGGGCAGCCAGAGTTCGGAACCGTCGACGACCTGACCGGAGAGGATGCGCGACACCGACAGCTTGCCGCCATGCGAGGTGTGGATGGTTTTCATCACCTGGACCAGGGTAGCCGCGCCGTCGGGTGCACCGAGCCGTTTGCGGGTCGCCTCGATGTCGGGCGCGTCGTGGCGGATCGCCTTCAGGAGGCGCAGCACGCCGTTGCCTTTCTCGGCGGTGCCGATCAGCACCGGGATCACCGCACCGTCACGCAGGTCGGCGGCGAGGTCGTCGAAGATCGCATCCTTGGGCGGCTCGATCTCCTCGAGCAGTTGTTCCATCAACTGGTCATCATGGTCGGCCAGCGTCTCCAGCATCGAGAAACGCGCTTCGAGCTCGCGCGCCTTGTCGTCGCCGGGAATCTGCGCCACCTCGCTTTCGGCATATTCGCGATAGATGTAGGCGCGCTCCAGCGCCAGGTCGATCGAACCAATGACGACACCGTCCTTGCGCAGCGGAATCTGGCGCAGCAGCAACGGCACGGCACTGGCCGGCTGCAGCATCTTCAGCGTGTCGCGCACGCCGGTGATTGCCTTGTCGACCTTGTTGAGGAACAGAATGCGCGGCACTCCGAGATCGTCGAGCTTGCGCATGATCAGTTGCAGGGCAGGGATCTTCTTTTCATCGGCCTCGGCTACGACGACCGCGAGGTCGCAGGCGGCCAGCACCGGTTCGGCCTCGAAAGAGAATTCGATGGAACCGGGACAGTCGACGAAGGTGATCTGCTCGCCCATGAATTCGGTCGTGGCGACCGTCGCCTCGACGCTCATGGCGTGGGCGCGCGCCTCGGGCGAATGATCCGAAACGGTGTTACCTGATGAAACGGGATTTTGTCGGGGAATTGAGCCCGTACGGGCCAATATGGCTTCGAGAAGTGTCGTCTTACCGCTTGCGAAGGGACCGACTATGGCAATGCATTTCGGTCCCGTGCGTCGTCCTCCGGCGCGAGTACCCATGACTGACCTCCACTCAGGCGTTTCCCGTAGGACCGACTGGCATGTATGGTTCAGGCTTGGTCAATCGGTCCTGAGCGGCGGCCGGCCTGTTCGACCGTCGCGGGCGGGTTCTTTTCAAGTGCCACCTGCCCAAAGCCATCGTCCCACTTGTTTGCCGGCAGGGCAAGAAAAATAGAAACCCTTTGCTCGGCAGTGGACCGTGCGGATCATATGCTGGGCTGGCAGCGGGAAGCTGTTGCACGTCGACCGATATCGGCCGAAACTGAAAACAGGCGACCCATCGCCCGCTGTTTGAAGGACCATCGACCCATGAAGATCATTGCCTGCGGCAGCGTGCCGACCGTCATCGCGCCGGAAAAATACTTCACCGGCCGGGTGCTGCAGACGCCGATCATCGAGAAAGAGGCGCCGGCGCGGCTGCGGGCCACGCTGGTCAGCTTCGAGCCGGGCGCGCGCACCCACTGGCATACGCATCCGCTTGGCCAGACGCTGTACGTGACGGTGGGCGCCGGGTTTGCCCAGACGTGGGGCGGCCCGATCCAGGAGATCAGGGCCGGCGACGTCATCTCGTTCGCGCCTGGCGAAAAACACTGGCATGGCGCGGCGCCCAAATCGGCGATGACGCATATCGCGATGCAGGAGGCGCTCGACGATGTCCATGTCGATTGGCTGGAGGGGGTCACCGACGAGCAGTTTGGCGGCCGAGACACCTAACCGGCGGAGGGCAGGCTTCCTGCCGCAGCGATCGTCGCGCCAGCTGCAAAACCGCTGGCATTTAAACCACTCTGACGCCCAGAAAATTCAGCCTCCGCCGGGCGCCTTCCCACGCCCTGATGCTGACATCGTTGAGATAGCAGTCCATCAAGACCCTGCAGCCGACCAAAATCTCGATCGGTTGTCCGGCAAAACCATTGCGCCCGGCCGCCCAAAAAAATTGTGTATTGTTCCGTCGTCAAAGCCATTTTCTCCGAAATCGGAGACCCCCCCTACGTCCCCTTCAAACCAACGCTGAAAATCGACAAGGGTGCTGTTGCTTCGGTAATCTCGTCCCACGGCTTGATCGCCTGAAAAGGTGCCAAAAACGACATCGGTCGCCTGAAGGACTCTGGTGTGGCTGTAGCCGATTTCGTCACGCATCCACCTGTACCTTGTGTCGTAGGTGGAGACGAATTCCGCAAACAAGTCGAGCCGGCCGGTCTTCTTGGGAGTGTAGGTAAACCAGATGCCGCTTTCGAGCATGGCGTGCAGGTAATCTCTATCGCCGGCGCTGTTGTTTTCGAAAAATACCAAGCCGCCCAAATCCGGCGCTCCATCCCACTCGTAAGATTCGTCTCGCAGAATGCGTCCGTCCCCGGTCCGGTTGAACCAGCTGTATTTGTAGTTACCGAAGGTGCCAGGCCAAAAATGGAAATACTCATAGGGATCGCCTTGCAGTTGCCGCGTTTCCATCGGCATCGCCCCATCTTTGCGGCGCGGCAAGACAACCATTTCGGAGCGATCGAAACTGTTGCCTAGAATTCGCTTTCGATCGTTGCGATCGGCAAAGCGTTTCAGTTTTGCCCTGGTCCATTTTTCAGTTTCCTCGGTCCAGTAACAGCCCGACTGCGCTTTCAGATAATCAATTTTTGCCTCGCCAAGAGCGGAGATCTGGCCCTCGTCGTTAGGGTCCGACTGCTTGAAATAGTTCATTGATGTGGCTGTCTGCTCGGCAAATGAAACACTGAGCGCCTGCTTGAACCGCTCGGTATTTTCAGTGCCCGGCCCGGACACTATGAATTCGCCGTCATGATTGTTTGATGGATTGCCGCCTTTGGCCATGATGCATCTCCCTTCCGAGGCTTCATGGTTGATCGAATGCGGCCGGCTTCCTAGTCGTCATATGACGATGGTCCGCGGGTTCGCTGCGCACGTTTCCCGGATTGCAAGCTGATTTCGCGCGTCTGGCTCGTACACCATGCCGGCCGGCAACGTCCCTCGGAGCCACTTCGGCTTTGACTGTAGCACCTGCATGGCCTCTAACTCACGTCTGGATATAGCCATGTCAAAGCACCGTCTGCCCCTGGTCGCCGCTATCTATCTTGGTTCGTTCGTGGCTCTGCTCGACGTCAGCATCGTCAATGTCGCGCTGCCGACCATCCAGCAGGCGTTGCAAACCGATTTCGGCGGCCTGCAATGGGTGGTCGACTCCTACACGCTGTGCCTGTCCGCCTTCATGCTGTCGTCCGGCCTGATCGGCGATCGCTATGGCCGCAAGCGCTCGTGGCTGGCCGGCGTCGGCATCTTCGTGGCCGGTTCGCTGATCTGCGCCGTCGCGCCCAATCTGCCGGTGCTGCTGGCCGGCCGGGTGGTGCAGGGCATCGCCGGCTCGCTGCTCATTCCAGGCGCGCTGTCGATCCTGACGCAGGCCTTTCCCGATGCGCGCCAGCGCGCCGGCGTCATTGGCGGCTGGGCGTCGTTCGCCGCCATCTCTCTGCTCGTTGGTCCCGTCCTCGGTGGCATCCTGGTCGAGACCGTCGGCTGGCAAAGCATCTTCCTGATCAACCTGCCGCTGGGCTTGATCACGATCGCGCTCGGTGCTGTTTCGATCAACGAGACGGCGCATCCCGAACATGCCCATCTCGACCTCGTCGGCCTGGCTCTCAGCATCCTTTGGCTGGGGGCGCTGACCTTCGGCCTGATCTCGGCCGGCGAGAATGGCTGGGGCGAGCCAAGGACGGTCGCGGCGCTGGTCGCCGGCGTCGTCGGCCTGGCTGCTTTCCTCGGCTTCGAGGCGCGCACTGCACGCCCGATGCTGCCGCTTGGCCTGTTCCGCGATGTCCGCTTTGCCGTCGCCAATGTCGCTTCGTTCGCGCTCGGCTTCACCTCCTATTCCAGCGTCTTCTTCTTCTCGATGTTCCTGCAGCAGGTGCAGGGCTGGTCGCCGACGCAGACCGGCCTGCGCATGGCGCCGGCCTTCATCGTCCAGATCGTGGTGTCGCCATGGATCGGCAGGCTGAGCGCCCGCTATGGTCACTCTGCGTTGATGACCATCGGCTATGTTGCTATCGGCCTGTCCATGCTCGGCATGTGCTGGGCCGGCCCTTCGACGTCCTACGCGATGCTGTGCCTTCTGTTCGCCATTGGCGGCCTCGGCAACGCGCTTGCAATCCCGACCGGCAGCGCTGCCGCCATGTCCTACGCGCCGCGCGAACGCTCGGGCATGGTGTCGGCGGTCATCAATGCCACCCGCCAGAGCGGCCTTGCCATCGGCATCGCCTTGCTCGGCGCCTTGATGAGCATGCGGGCAACCAACCTTTTGACCGGGTATCTCGGCGATGCCGGTGTCGCCAACGCGGAAGCGGTGGCTCGTGCTGCGATTTCACGGCATGATTTCGCAACCGATGCGGCGATGGGCGAAAGCGGCGTGCATGAACTCTATGCTGCCGCCTATGCCGGCGGCTTCCACGCCGCGATGCTGATGGCAGCGATCGGCGCGTTCCTCACCGCCGCATTGCTGGTTGCCGTGCTGGCGCCGGCCGAGGCGCGCTCGGCCAAAGAGACCAAGCACGAGGCGTGAGGCTGACGGCCCATTAAAAAACCCGGCGGTGAAGCCGGGTTTTTGCGTTCATAGTGCGTCGGTCAGGTCAGCGAAGCCGTAAAACGCTGGATGCGTGTGCAGGCTTCTTCCAGAAGCGTCTCCGAGGTCGCGTAGGAGATGCGGAAGTTGGGCCCGAGGCCGAAGGCCGAGCCGAACACCACCGCGACGCCCTCGGCTTCGAGCAGTTCCGAGCAGAAGGTCTCGTCGGTGTCGATCAGCCTGCCGGCCTTGGTCTTCTTGCCGATCAGCTGGGCGCAGGAAGGATAGACATAGAAGGCGCCTTCCGGCGACGGACAGGTGATGCCGCGTGCCTGGTTGAGCATCGACACGACAAGGTCGCGCCTGCCTTGAAAGATCGCCTTGTTTTTGGCGATGAAATCCTGCGGGCCATTCAGCGCCTCGACGGATGCCCATTGCGCAATGGTGCAGGCGCCCGATGTCTGCTGACCCTGGATCATGTCCATCGCCTTGATCAGTTGAACCGGACCCGCCGCATAACCGATGCGCCAGCCGGTCATTGCATAGGCTTTCGACACGCCGTTCATGGTCAGCGTGCGCTCGTAGAGCTTAGGCTCGACCTCGGCGATGGTCTTGAAGACGAAATCGCCATAGGTCAGGTGCTCGTACATGTCGTCGGTCAGCGTCCAGACATGCGGATGCCTCAGCAGCACGTCGGCCAGCGCGCGCAGTTCGGCCTCGGTATAGGCAGCGCCTGACGGGTTCGACGGCGAGTTCATCAGCAGCCATTTGGTCTTCGGCGTGATCGCCTTTTCCAGCACGGAAGCGGTCAGCTTGAAGCCATTGTCGATCGAGGTGTCGGCAAACACGGAGGTGCCGCCGCAGATGGCCACCATCTCGGGGTAGCTGACCCAGTAGGGGCGAGGAATGATGACCTCGTCGCCGGCGTTCAGCGTCGCCATGAAGGCGTTGAACAGGATCTGCTTGCCGCCGGTGCCGACTATGGTCTGCTCGGGCTTGTAGTCGAGATTGTTCTCGCGCTTGAACTTTTTTGCGATCGCCTCGCGCAGCGGCACGATACCCGAAACCGGCGGATACTTGGTTTCGCCACGGCGGATCGCCTCGATTGCCGCATTCTTGATGTTGTCTGGCGTGTCGAAATCCGGTTCGCCGGCGCCGAGCCCGATAATGTCACGGCCGGCATTTTTCAGCTCGCGCGCTTTCTGCGTGACCGCGATGGTGGCGGAAGGCTTCACGCGGGAAAGGGTGTCGGCAAGAAAGGCCATGAGCTTGACGTCTCCATGGAAGATCGGCGCGGCCAGGAGCGACCGCGGCGCTTCTCATGTCGCATGATTTCGCGCAACGCAAGCATTGTCGGCTGATCCAGGTCTCAAGGAGCTGTGATCGGGACCCGGGGTCGGCAACAATAAATTCATTAACGAGCGGTAGAGGCTTGAGTGGCAGGATGGCAGACCAATTGCGGAGCGAGGAACCGTGTCGCGCAGCGTCGGGCTTGCCCACATCATCCGTCAGGACGACGGCACCTCCACCGGTGTCTGGGGTATCTACACGCTGCAAAGCGCCTTCCAGCCGATCTTCGCTTTCAAGGAAGGCAAGCTGTCAGTGGTCGCGTTCGAAGGGCTGATCCGACCGTTCCGCGACGGCGAGCCGCAATCGCCGATGAATTTCTTCTCGACCTGTCCGGCCGCCGACCGGCTGCATATCGAGGCGCTGACCAGGACGCTGCATCTTCTCAACGCCGGTGCCTGCCTGCCGCGGGAAGCATCGATCTTCGTCAATTTCGACCCGTCAGTGTTCACCGAACGCGCCGTTGCCGACGCTGCCTTGCGCGAAATGCGGCTCGTGCTGCACGAGGCCGGCATCGACCCGCGTCGCGTCGTCTGCGAGGTGACCGAGCAGCGGTCGGCGTCGCAGGAAGCCTTGCACGGCTTCGTCGCGGCACTGAGGGCCAACGGTTTTCGCATCGCCGTCGACGATTATGGCGCCGACGATTCCGACATCAATCGGGTCAAGGAATTGAAGCCGGATATCGTCAAGTTCGATGCCTACTGGATCACGCAGCTGATGGAGTCCGGCGCCGGCTTTGCGTTGCTGACCACCATGGTGAAGAACTTCGAGGAGCAAGGTATCCATACGGTGTTCGAAGGCATCGAGGAGGGCTGGCAACTGGAGCTCGCCGAGAAATCGGGTGCGTCGATGGTGCAGGGTTTCGTGCTGGCGCGGCCCGAATTGGCGCCGACCAGCTTTGGCGTCTTCGACAAGGCCAGGCAGGCGCCTGCCGCTGCTGCCGTCGACACGGCTGCTCCTGCCGCGGCAATGCCTT
>NZ_RZTC01000018.1:53764-72546 GCF_004023165.1 Mesorhizobium sp. M7A.F.Ca.MR.176.00.0.0
GCCTTCGGGCGCCGGGTGGCGACATGAGAGACGATCGGCGGCGCAATGTCGGCGATGCGATCCAGGTCGACGAAGTCGGCATCGAATACGGCATCTATGGCGAGTTCCGGCTGCGTAGCGCCTATCAGCCGATTTTCGCGCCGCGCGGCCGGTCGCTTCACGCGGTGGCGGCCGAAGCCCTGATCGAGCCGCACCGTGCCGGCCGCCCCGGCGCGCCGAAGGTGTTCTTTGAAAGCGTTGCGGTCTCGGACCGGCTGTTTGTGGAAACCATGTGCCGGGCGCTGCATCTGAGGAATTTCCGCAACATCGGCGTCGACGGGCTCGACCTGTTCTTCAACTACAACCCGTTGATCAACGACCATGCCGGGCGGGCACTGGCCGAAATTCGCCTGATGACCAGGCATCTCGGCGAGTTCGGCCTGGCGCCGGCCATGCTGGTCTGCGAAATCACCGAACAGGCGGCGGACGATGCGCTTCTCGTGCGGCTGGTGCGCGAGATGCGGCGCGACGGCATCCGCATCGCCATCGACGATTTCGGCACCGGGCACTCGACCGAGGAGCGGGTGAGCCTGCTCAAGCCCGACATCGTCAAGATCGACGGCACCTGGTTCGCGGAGTTCTGCCGCCACGCTGCCGCCGAACGGTTCTTCCGCCCGCTGGTTTCCAGCCTGCATGACCGCGGCGCCAAGGTGCTGGTCGAAGGCATCGAGCAGCCCACCCATCTGCGCGTCGCGCTCGAAGGCGGCGTCGACCTGCTGCAGGGTTTTCTCCTTGCCCGTCCGGCCTTGGCCGGCACGGTATTCGAGGAGAAACCGCTGGTCATCGATGCGCTGCTGGGCCGGGACAGCAAGGTCGTGCCCCTCTTTGGCTAGGGCATGTCGATATTCAGGTGATGCCGGCCTGCAAACGGCGGCTTCCTGCGCTTCCCTAGTTCTACTGCCACGCAGTAGAACTGAGCTCACGTACTTAAGTACGCTCCGCTCCGGTTCTCGGAACCCACCGTTTTCGGCTCGGCCTGACCTGAATCTCGACATGCCCTTCAACGGCCTCAGATTTTCGGCGATTCACACATCAGCGGCGCTGATCGTCGTACCAAAACAAATCATTGGTTGAGACCGCCGCCGCTGCGATAATCGCGCGGAGACAGTGCTCCGGGGAACAGCCATGATACTTTACGGCATGATCGACAGCGGCAATTGTTACAAGCCGCGCCTGCTGATGGCCAAGCTTGGCCTTGGCTTTACCAATGTCGAAGTGAGTTCGCACACCGGCGATACGCGCAAAGCCGACTTTGTCGCCAAGAATCCGAACGCCATGGTGCCGCTGCTCGAGTTCGACGATGGCCGGCGGCTGGCCGAATCCAACGCCATCCTGCTCTATCTCGCCGAAGGCACACGCTTCCTGCCGGCGGACAGGTATGAGCGTGGGCTTGCCTATCAATGGCTGTTCTTCGAGCAATACAGCCACGAGCCTTACATCGCCGTGCGCAAGGCGCTGCTGACCTTCCCCGAACGTGCTGGGGATGCGACCCCGGAGCGGCTGGCGGTGACGCTGGAGCGCGGCAACAAGGCGCTCGGCGTGATGAACAGGCATCTGGAAAACAATGCCTTCTTCGCCGGCAGCGCGCTCAGCGTCGCCGACATCGCGCTCTATGCCTATACGCATACGGCGGAGCAGGGCGGCTTCCAGCTCGACGCCTATCCGGCGGTGGCGGCCTGGCTTGGCCGAGTGGAAGCGGATCCGGGGCATGTGCTGATCGGGTGGATGGGGTAGTTTGTCCCGCGCCAGGTGGGCGGATGGGTAGCTACTTCAAGAGATGATCATAGTCCGCATGGGTGCCGATCCAGAACCAGATCACATCATCGTTGGTGCGGGTGGCAACAGCCCGGTAATTGTCGTCAACTCGCGCAGACCAGTAGCGTCCGACCTGTTTGAAATGCAGCGAGGGATCAAAAGGGTGGGAGCGGAGTCTTTCAAAACGCCTGTCCGCTTTTGCTCTGATCGCCGATGGCAGTTTTTCGTAAGCCTCCCAGAACGATGGGGAGGCGACGTGATTCACAGAGGCCGCGTCCGACCAGCGCGATGGTCCGTCAGTGCCTGTTCGGCAAGCTTATCCAATCGGCCGGCCTTCGCATCGGCCTCGATCTGCCGATCCCACATATCCTCCCGAAGCGCTTCGAACCAGGCAGCAAACGCCTTCAGTTCTTCAGGGCTCAGTTCCGCAACGGATTTTTCAATTTGCTCAAGCTTGGTCATGGCCGAATGATACCACTACTAGGCTAAAAGTACCACCGGTGGGACTGTAGCGCCCGTTGCAGCACCTAACCCCAGACAGCAAAAAGGCGGGATAAATCCCGCCTTCCATGCTTGGTAGCCTGATCGGGAGGGTCCGGTCCGGGCTGGCAGCTATCTGCTGATCCAGCTTGTCGGGTCTTTCCGCTCCAGCGCGCTTCTCGCGCGACTGTCAGTACATCCGTGACTTGCCGCGCGCCCCGAGCTCTCGCCCGGCGCGCGCTATCGCAAAATCAGGCTGCCTTGCTCAGAGATCCAGCGGACGACTTGCCAGTGCGGCGGTCCTGCTCGATCTCGAAGTTGATCTTCTGGCCTTCGACCAGGGTCGACAGTCCAGCACGCTCGACAGCGGAGATGTGGACGAAAACGTCCGCGCCGCCCGCGTCAGGCTGAATGAAGCCGAAGCCCTTGGTGGCGTTGAACCACTTGACCGTTCCAGTTGCCATTTAGATAGTCCTTCACATTTGCTTTAGATTGACCGGACCGAGGTCCAGCCGGTGTGCATCGAGATTTTGGAGATAGACGTCAGCAAACGCGATTATCGCGAGGCCCGGATCGATCGGCCGAAATATCAATGGAAGGCATATAGGCTGCTTTCGCACGAAAAACAAGACTGCGTGAGAAAGCCGTGATGAGGGCGCCGCCCAATGGCCGCCCCAATCGCGTGAGAGCGTCGCGATGATCGGAGCCTGTGGGCGCTCGATCCACACCCGCTTGGGAGGGGATTTTGGGGGAGAGGACCATGAAAATCATTCTGCTTGCCGCCTGCCTGACGCTTGTCGCCGCTCAGGCGCAGGCGATCTCGCGCTACGACCCGACGCGTATGAGCTGCGGCAAGGTTCAGGGGACGATCGCCCGGCAAGGGGCGGTCATCCTGCGCTACCAGTCGAAGCGGGTGCCGGGACTGCCGCTCTACGACCGCTATGTGCAGAGCCAGCGATTCTGCAGCATGGGCGAGGTGAGGACACGGGCCTACGTGCCGAGCGCCGACACAAAGTCCTGCCCGGTCTACAACTGCAAGCGGCCGGACAATGACCGGCATTTCCGCCGGCGGTTCTTCCACAACAACTAGGCACCTGCCTACAACGATTATGCAACTGCCTACATCAGAACCCGAACGACACCTGCGCTGGTGGCGGGGGGCCGACGCGCACGCCTTCCATGGCCAGCATCTTCTCCTTGGTGATCGATCCGCCGGGCGCCGAGAAGCCGCCGATCTTACCGCCGGCGGCAAGGATGCGATGGCAAGGGATGACCAGCGGCACCGGATTTGAGCCAAGAGCGGCCCCGGTTTCGCGGGCGAGCCTGGCATGGCCGGCGGTTTTGGCCAGCTCGCCATAGGTGGTGGTTTCGCCGAAGGAGAGTTTTCGCGCGGCGTCGTAAATGGCGAGGCGGAAATCGTCGACGCCGTCGAGATCGACCGGCACGGCGGAGAAATCGATGTCCTCGCCCGCCGCATAGGCCTTGATCGCCGCGATCAGCTCGACCACCCATGGCGGCTGCGCCGTGGCACTGGAAACGCCGCCATGGCGCAGCAGGCGCCGCTCCACCGTTTCGCGGCTGCGTTCGGGCAGGCAGAGCCGGATCAGGCCCTTTTCGCTCCAGGCAATGCCCATGAAACCGATCACTGTTTCTAACACTGCGTGGCCGGCCGTGATCGAAACTGTCGTGACCATGATGCGTTCCTTCCCGCAAAGTGGCGAAATCCGGGATTCGTTCCGGTACATATCCGGAACAATATGGCATCACCGCCTGCGTCTCGCCACCCGAAAACCACCTGATCGCCCCGATTGCCCGGCCTGAATCGCTGGTGTAAGGAATTTCTTAACAACCCGACAAACCGGACCCGAGCGCGGCTTGCCAGCAAAACTCAACCTTATCGCGATCGGCGTGATCCTGGCCGCCGTCGGCATCAGCGGCTGCACGTCGACCTCGCAGATGAAGCCCGCGCCTGCTCTCACCGAAACAGCGACCGCCGCCGGCACTGACGCCGGTTTCACCGTGCCGCTGCCGGAGACAGTTTCGGTGCTGCCGGAATCATCAGGGATCGCCCCCGTTCAGACGGCCGAGCTGCCGCTCGATCCCGCCGCACAGCCGGCTGCCGCGACCGCCGCTTTTGCCGGATCGATACCGGCGGCACCAGCCTTGCCCGCGGTGATGGCCGCCAATGCCTGGCAGGCGCCGCCGCCAGCAAATGCGAACGAGCCGGTCAAGGCGGCCGAGACCTATACGACCGCGGGGCTGGTCGTGCCGGCAACCGCCAAGGGCGATCGCATGCCCGGCGTCCAGCAAGTCGCCTATGTCGTGCCGCAGAACCCGGCGGCCCTGGTCCAGTTCCCGGCAGGGCCCGTGCAAGAAGAACACGCGACGGGCGTGCGTGGCGATGTCGAGCGGCTGATCGAGAAATATGCGGCGATCTATCAGGTGCCGGTGGATCTGGTGCGCCATGTCGTCAACCGCGAGAGCACCTTCAATCCGAAAGCCTACAACAACGGCCATTGGGGGCTGATGCAGATCAAACACGCGACGGCGCGCGGCATGGGCTATGACGGGCCGGCCAAGGGCCTGTTCGATGCCGAAACCAATCTGAAATACGCGGTGAAATATCTGCGCGGCGCCTGGCTGGTGGCCGGCGGCAACGCCAAGAAGGCCGACTGGCTCTACCAGACCGGCTATTATTACGACGCCAAGCGCAAGGGCCTGCTCGAGGCGACCGGCCTTGGCCGCGACCGCCAGCGCCGTCGCCTGCAGCCCGACGCCTGAGCGCGATGCCTGAACCGCGCCCGCCGGCTCTCAACGACATCCGGCTGCGCAAAATCCTCGACGAGACGCTGGTTCCGCCGCACTGGCCCGACGGCTTTGTCATGCGCAGCTTCGAGCCCGGTGATGCGCTGCCCCTGCATGCGCTGTTGACCGAAGTGTTCGACGACGGCGCCGACGGTCCGTTCGACGAGTGGTGGCCGCGCATCGCCGACGATCCCGAATTCGACCCGGCACTGTGCTTTCTCGTCATCGACGCCAAGGGCCGGCTGGCGGCAGCGGCACTGTGCTGGACCCGCGCCTTCGTCAAGGATCTAGCCGTTCATCCGGAGGCTCGCGGCAAGGGCGTTGCCGAAGCGCTGATGTGGCACGCCTTCGCCGTTTTTCGCGAACGCGGCGCCGATCATGTCGACCTCAAGACCAACACGGTCGAGAATCCCGCCGCCGTCCGGCTCTATGAGCGGCTGGGCATGATGCCTGTCGCCTGGGAAGGCTAGGGTGTGCTGATATTCAGGTGATGCCGGCCTGCAAATGATGGCTTCCTGCGCTTCCGGTGCTCACGTACCCAAAAATACGCTCCGCTCCGGTTCTCGGAAACCACCATTTTCGACTCGGCCTGACCTGAATCTCAACACACCCTGATGGGTGTCGCCTCACGCAGGAACGGCGCGATTTGGGAACCCAAAGCGCCGCTTCGCATTCAATGGGAGGTGAGGGCCTGACAAGCTGCCGGCGGGTGGGAGGAATTTTCCGCGGCCGGCCGCGGAGGGACATCCACCACCATGAAGTTTTCTCACGCATTCCTGGCGCTTGGCGTCGCCGCCATGCTGGTTGGCACGCCGGCGCGGGCCGTCGAGCTGTCGATGGTGTCGGGCGATACCGGCGACGGCATCAAGGTGCTGCGCGAGATCCTCGACCGTTACGAGAAAGACAGCGGCAACAAGGTCAGCATCGTCGTCATGCCGACGTCCGGAACCGACCAGTTCGGTCAGTACCGGCTTTGGCTCGCCGCCGGAAACAGTGACATCGACGTCTACCAGACGGACGTGATCTGGGCACCGCAGCTCGCCAGCCAGCTGGTGGATCTGACGGCAGCGACCAAGGACGTCGTGGCCGAGCATTTCCCATCGATCATCCAGTCACAGACCGTCAACGGCAAGCTCGTCGCCTTGCCGATCTTCACCGATGCGCCAGCGCTCTACTACCGCAAGGATCTCCTCGACAAATATGGCGCCAAGGTGCCGGCCACCTGGAAGGAACTGGCGGACACCGCCAGGCTGGTCATGGACAAGGAGCGTGCGGCCGGCAATCGGGATATCTGGGGCTTCGTCTTCCAGGGCAACGCCTATGAAGGGCTGACCTGCAACGCGCTCGAATGGGTGATGTCGAATGGCGGCGGCCAGATCATCGAGCCGGACGGCTCCATCTCCATCAACAACAGCCAAGCGGCGGCGGCGCTCGACATGGCCAAGGGCTGGGTCGGGACCATCGCGCCACCCGGCGTGCTTGCCTACCAGGAAGAGGAATCGCGCGGCGTCTGGCAGACAGGCAATGCGGTGTTCATGCGCAACTGGCCCTATGCCTATGCGCTCGGCAACGGCGAGGGCTCGCCGATCAAGGGCAAGTTCGACGTGGCACCGCTGCCGGCCGGCACGGGCGAGGGCGCGCGCCCGGTCGCGACCCTGGGCGGCTGGAACCTCGCCGTCTCCAAATATTCGAAGCATCCGGATGCCGCGATCGAGCTGGTCAAGTTCATCGCCTCGCCCGCGATGCAGAAATACCGCGCGCTGAAGACGTCCAACCTGCCGACCATCCAGGCGCTATATGACGATGCCGACATTGCCAGGGAGCACCCGATTATTCCGCGCTGGAAGCAGATATTTCTCAATGCGGTGCCGCGCCCGTCGGCCGCGGCCAGGATCAAATACAACGAGGCTTCGAGCCAGTTCTGGAACGCCGTTCACAACACGCTCTCGGGCGACGGCACCGCCGCCGACAATCTGGCCGACCTCGAAGCGATGCTGACCAAGCTGAAGGGCCGAGGCTGGTGACGCGACGATGCCGGGGCACCCGCCCGGCGGGACCGCAACGAGCGGGAGCGAAATGACAGGAATGGAACCGGAAACAGCCAGGGCCGCGCACTCGCCGTTGACGGCACAGCGCGTTCGCTCGGCGTGGCTATTCCTGGCGCCGATGCTGCTGGTGCTCGCCGGGGCGGCCGGCTGGCCGCTTGCCCGCACGGTTTATTTCAGCTTGACCGACGCCTCGCTGGCCGACCTCGACGCGCGCCAATGGGTCGGCTTCGGCAATTATTTCTCGGTGCTGCACATGCCGAGCGGCCGGACCCTCTATGACGGGCTGCTCGTCGATCCGGTCTGGTGGCGTGCCGTCTGGAACACGGTTCGTTTCACGGTGATTTCGGTGACCTGCGAAACCATCCTCGGCACGATCGTTGCTCTGGTTCTCAATGCCGAATTCAGAGGCCGCGGCGTCGTCAGGGCAGCGATCCTGATCCCCTGGGCGATCCCGACGATCGTCTCGGCGAAGATGTGGCAATGGATGCTCAACGACCAGTTCGGCATCATCAATGTCGTGCTGCTCAACCTCGGCCTGATCAGCACCAAGATAGCCTGGACGGCCGACGCCGACACGGCGATGGCGGCCGTCCTCATCGTCGATATCTGGAAGGCGACACCGTTCATGACGCTGCTCATCCTGGCCGCGCTGCAGATGCTGCCGAGGGAGATCATCGAGGTCGCCAGGCTCGACGGCGCCAACCCCTGGCAGATCTTCTGGCGGGTGACCTTGCCGCTCATCCGCCCGGCGCTGATGGTGGCCGTGATCTTCCGCGCGCTCGATGCGCTGCGCATCTTCGACCTGATCTATGTGCTGACGCCCAACAATGTGCACACCAAGTCGATGTCGGTGTTCGCCCGCGAGAACCTGTTCGAGTTCGACAAGTTCGCCTATGGCTCCGCCGCCTCGACCTTGCTTTTCCTGATCCTCGCTCTGCTCACCATCGTCACCATCCGCATCGGCCGGATCAGGCTGGACGGAGGCCGCTGAGATGTGGATCGTGAAGCGCACGGCCTTTTACCTGCTGGTCGCGGTCATCGTCTTCGTCGCGGTGTTTCCGTTCTATTACGCCATCGTCACCAGCCTGAAATCGGGGACCGACCTGTTCCGGGCCGATCTGTGGCCGACGACGATCAGCCTCGCCAACTACCGGAATGTGCTGACCGAAGGCAGCTTCGTGCGCAACTTGCTGAACTCGCTGTTCGTCTCCGGCGCGGTGGTTGCCCTTTCGCTGTTGCTCGGCGTCACATCGGCCTATGCGCTGGCGCGCATTCGATTCCGCGGCCGCTCGGCCCTGCTGTTCATCATCCTGTCGGTGTCGATGTTCCCGCAGGTGGCGCTGCTGGCCGGGCTGTTCGAACTGGTCCGCCTGTTCGGCCTCTACAATTCGCTGTTCGCGCTGATCTTCTCCTACATGATCTTCACCTTGCCGTTCACCGTCTGGGTGCTCACCACCTTCGTCCGGGACCTGCCGGTCGAGGTCGAGGAGGCGGCGATCCTAGACGGCGCGACGCCGTGGATCATCGTCACCCGGGTCTTCCTGCCGCTGATGTGGCCGGCGCTGGCGAACCACCGGGCTGCTGGCCTTCATCGGCGCGTGGAACGAGTTCCTGTTTGCCCTGACCTTCACCTCCAACAACGCACAGCGGACCGTGCCGGTGGCGATCGCGCTGCTCTCCGGCAACTCGCAGTTCGAGATCCCATGGGGCAACATCATGGCCGCCTCGGTGATCGTCACGGTGCCGCTGGTGGTGCTGGTCCTGATCTTCCAGCGCAAGATCGTCTCCGGCCTCACCGCGGGCGCGGTCAAGGGGTGAGGGACGAGTCCTCAGATGTCCGGCGCGTTGCCGATCTTCCGCTTGAGCCCCAGCGCCCAGGCGCGGCCTTCGTCGCCGCCCCACAGCAGCCAGGCAATGTAGCCGGCCGAAGGGTTTTGCTCGTTGCCGTAGTTCCTGCCGCGCTTGTCGACCTCGTGGCGGGCGAAATAGCTGACCATGCGGCGGATGGTGGAGGGCGCGAGCTTTTCCCGGTTCTTCAGCTCGGTGGCTCGGGCGACGCCGATCTCGGTGCCGCCGCGGCCGAACTCGCCGCGCAGCCTGAGGCCCTTGGCGGCATTGTCGGCCACCACTTGCGGGCAGCGCAGGTCGATCTCGTCGTCGTGCATGTTGTTCCCCGGATCACGCTGCCCGAACAGGTATTACGACATCTCCACCATGCGCAATAAATGTCGGGACCGATCGCCGCCAAACGTCCTTGGGTCGCAGAGCAACCGCGCCGGGGACGCCGGCGCCGCGACTTGAAGGAGCCGATCATGATCACCTTTCCCAATGAATCCGCCAAATACCGCACCGCGCGCGAAAAATTGCTGAAGAAGGAAATCGAGCTGCGCCGCGCCATGGAAGAGGTCGCCGAGGCCCGGCGCGCGTTGCCGCCGGGCGGGCTGATCCGCCAGGACTATGAATTCGACGCACTGGACGGCGATGGGAGGCCTGCAAAGATAAAGCTGTCGGAGCTGTTCGCGCCCGGCAAGGACTCGCTCATCCTCTATCATCTGATGTTCCCGCGCCATCCGCAGGAGAAGCGCGATGTGGCGACCAGCGGCGGCACGGCGAAGCTCGCCCGGCAGGACCAGCCATGCCCCTCCTGCACGGCGCTGCTCGACCAGTTCGACGGCGCGGTCGGGCATCTCCAGGCCGCCGGCTTCAATTTCGCGGTGGTGGGCAAGACCGCGCTCGAAAACCTGGTCACGCTCGGCCTCGACAGGGGCTGGCGCAACATGCGGCTGGTGTCTTCGGCTTCCAACAGCTTCAAGCGCGACTACAATGCGGAGGCGGCCGACGGCTCACAGATCCCGCTGCTGTCGGTGTTTCACCGCGACGGCGAGGGCATACGCCATTTCTGGAGTTCGGAACTGGATTTCGCGCCGACGGAGCCGGGCCAGGATCCGCGCAGCCTCGGCACCTGCGAAACGCTGTGGAACCTGATGGATTTCACGCCGGAAGGCCGCCCGAACTGGAACGAGCAGCTGCAATATGGCGAGGCGTGTTGCCACTGAAAGGCAACTCTGGCCAGCCGCCGCGTTTCAGTTTTCGGAACATGAGTCCCATGGGCTGGCTCGAACGAGGGCATCGGCGAGCGTTCGAGTCAGGCACGGATACGGTGGGGCAATTGAGGCAACATGCGCAGGCTTCTTCCTCAAGAGCTGCAACCGGAGTGCCCAAGCGACGTTGGATTGTCCGAGGGACAATTCCAACCGGAGACATGCCATGAAGACGCTTACCATTCTGACCGCAGCAGCATTGCTTGCCGGCGCGCCGGCCTTTGCCCAGTCGAACACGACCGCCACGACCACGCCGCTCGCTACGACGACGAAGGTCGACACTTCGACCTTCATCAAGACGGTGCCGAGCGCCAATGAGTTCGAGATCGAGTCCAGCAAGCTCGCCGAGCAGAAGGCGACCGATGCCGACGTCAAGGCGTTCGCCAAACAGATGATCGCCGACCACACCAAGGCCGGCGAGGAATTCAAGGCGGCGCTTGCCCAGGGCCAGACAACCTCGGCCACCGCACCGTCCGGTCCAGCCCTGCAGCCCAAGGAGCAGAAGATGCTCGATGAATTAAAGGGCGCCAGCGGCGATCAGTTCCAGGCCAAATACATCGAGATGCAGACCAACGCCCACAAGGAAGCCGTGGCGCTGTTCAGCGGCTATGCGCAATCCGGCGACGACCCGGCGATGAAGGAATTCGCCAAGAAAACCCTGCCGACGCTGCAGATGCACGAAAAACATGTGAAGGAACTGGCGGCCGCGCATCAGGGGTGAGGGCGGTTCAAGGCCGGCGATCTGTGGCGCCCCCCTCTGTCCTGCCGGACATCTCCCCCTCAAGTGGGGAGATTGGCCGTCGTCACTGTTTTCGCCAATTTTCAACGTTGCAAGGTGAAGGCCGGCCCCAAAGCTGCCAATCTCCCCCCTTGAGGGGGAGATGTCCGGCAGGACAGAGGGGGGCGCCGTAGAGCGCTACGATGGAAGTCAGCCCGCGGCAAACCAACACCACAATGTGGCCCTGTGCCTCAAGGACGGCACGCCCTATCCCGATCAAGGCTGAGCGGCGCTCAGGTCGACCTGATCTGCTCCACCGCGGTCACCAGCAGCTCTTCCATGGCGGTGCGTATCTGGGCATCCGACTGGGCGATGCCCGCCGCGTCGAAATCGGCGCGGACCTTGCGGAAGACATCGTTGTCGCCGGCCTCTTCAAAATCCGCATGCACCACTTCCTTCGCATAGGCGTCGGCATCCGCACCGGATTTGCCGAGCTTTTCGGCGGCCCACAGGCCGAGCAGCTTGTTACGGCGCGCCATGGCCCTGAACTTCGTATCCTCGTCCATCGCGAACTTCTTTTCGAAGCCTTCCTGACGGTCTCTCATGCTGCTCATGGTTTGCCTCGTTTCGGGTTGAGTCCGGTCTTCAGCCCAAGGGAAGAGCGGGCAGGGAAGGCGAGAGTGGCGTGCATGGATGTCATAAGCAAGGCCGGATCGTTCACGCCGGTGATTGAGCGGGGCGCTTGGGGGTTCCGGTCTTTTGGCCGATGTGATTTGACGTTGCCGCGCCGTGTCCTACTCTCGAATGCTGCTGGACGAACCGAGGAGACGAGCGATGCAGTCGCCTTTCAATGGAATTCGCAGCGTCGCGCTGACGGCGGCCGTGATGCTTGCCGCCGGCACCGCGGCCTATGCCCATCATGGCTGGTCGTGGACGCAGGACGGGTTTTTCGAACTCAGGGGCAAGATCACGGCCATCTATATCGGCAATCCGCACGCCACGCTGGATGTCGACGCCGAAGGTGAGGCCTGGCGGGTGGAGATGGCGCCGCCATCCCGCACGATCGCCGCCGGCTTCACGGAGGAGGTGGCCAAGGCCGGCGACGAGGTGACCGCGATCGGCAACCGCTCGCTCGAGGCGAGCGAAAAGCGCATGAAAGCTGTCCGCCTCATCGTCGGGGGCAAGACATATGATGTCTATCCCGACCGCGTGCCGCCGGCCTAGATGACGGAGTTTTTCGCCGGCATCGAGCAACTTGCCCTGGCGCGGTGGCTGAAGGGCTCCTTCATTGCCTACCCCGTGGTCAATGCGCTCCACATCATGTCGATCGGCGCGCTGCTGACCAGCGTCGTGCTCATGGACCTCAGGATTTGCGGCGCCTTCTGTTCGCTGCCTCACGCCGCGTTCGTCGCGCTGCTGCGCCGCATTGCTTTGGCGGCATTCGTGGGTGCGCTCGTCACAGGCTCGCTGCTGTTTTCCGTCAAGGCGAGCACCTATGCGGCGATGCCGATCTTCCTCGCCAAGATGGCACTCATCCTTCTCGCCGGCGTCAATTTCCTCGCCTTCATGCGCTTCCGCCGCGCAACAGGCGGTGACGAGCCGGCAGGCGGCACCGCTCTGGCCGTGCTTTCGATGCTGCTGTGGATTTCCGTGCTTTTCGCCGGACGGTTCATTGGTTTTCTTTAGCGCCGCATCTTCCTTCTCCCCCTGTGGGAGAAGGTGGCCTCGCGAAGCGAGGTCGGATGAGGGGTGTTTCAGGGAACGCCGACGTCTCACTCCGCTGGAACACCCCCTCGGCGCTATCGCGCCGATCCACCTTCTCCCACAAGGGGAGAAGGGAAGAACGGCGCTGGCGTTCCGCCAGTGCGGGGATAAGCTCCCTGCAAACAAGGGAGATTTGCCATGACCAAACAAATCATCGAAGTGCCCGTCATGTCGGACAAGGTGCGGGCGCTCGGCCTTCCCTGCTCGACCGCAGTCAAGGCCAACGGCTTCGTCTTCATCTCGGCGACGCCGCCGGTGGATATGGTGACCGGCGAGATGGTGCGCGGCGACATCGAGGTGCAGACCGAGGCGTCGCTGAAGGCGCTGAAACACTGCCTGGAAGCGGCCGGCACCTCGCTGGACAATGTGGTGATGGTGCGCATCTACGCCGTCAATTCCGGATTCTACAACGCCATCAACCGGGTCTATGCGCGGTATTTCAGCGTGAACCCGCCGGCGAGGAGCTTTGTGCCGGTGGCATCATGGCCGATGGAGTTCGATATCGAGATTGAGTGTGTGGCTGTGGCGTGAGGGCAATAAGTTACAAGCAGTGTCGCTCGTCGGCGATCATCCTGGGCGGCGAAAATCAATATTCATCAACAAAAATCTCATCCTCGTCAGGATCAATTTCATCTATATCGAATGAAAAATCTACCTCGAAATCGTCAACAAGTTTATTTTTCGCTAGGTTTTCCTTCTTCATTTTCTTCAGAAGCGGAGCTAGTTTATAGAAATCTAAATCAGAACGGTAAAATTCAATTTTCTTCGCAAATATATGGCGAAAGTATTCGTGGTCGGTGACGTGTTTTGTTTTTGCTGTTCCGTTTGTCGCTTTTAAGGTGGTCTCATAAGCATATAGCCACATGTGGCTGTTCAACCCATCCGCTGTCAAAAAGGTGTTCCAATGAGAAAAGGTGAGATTCCCGTCTACCAGGCCCTTGGAGCGCGCATCAGCTATAAGTACGGCAATCAAAGGGTCTTCCTCCGTCAAAAAAGGTTTTAACACCTTCGCTTTTAAAGTGATTCCGAGAGACAGCGCCAAGTGGAGGAGCCAAACGGCTTCGCCGGCTTTTTGCTGCTCGCACAAGACGGGGAGGCTTGATTGCACTAAATCTTTGATCAAATCTATGGTTACGTCGCCTTTTGTGAGATGACGTATAATAAATATCTCAGATAAAATAGAAATAACCGTGGGGTTCTCTCGATATATGGAAATTGGATACATTTCCACCTGCTTCCAAGAATCGCATTCTAGAAACGCGCGCCGTGCATTCTGAAGGGCAAATTTCGCGACGTTGCTCTCGCGATTTTCACCAGAGGTTCTGTTCAGATTGTATAGAAAGAGGTCAATCGACTGAGCATCGTAAGGTGGTTTTGGGATGATTGATCGTATGTAGCTTTTCCAGCCCCATACATAATATGAGCTACTAGCCGAAATGAATGTTTTCTCGTTGTTTATATCCAGCTCAAATGTATTTGCCGCTCTCCGTATCGACGCGATTACACTTTCGGCGCGCTCCTTCGTGTGTGTACCTACGCTAAAATCATCAACGAAACGCATCGCTGAGTTTGCCGTTATCCCAGCAGTGTTCTGAACAGGAAGGTCAATGGCGGATCCGACCAGCTCGGCAATCATCCGCGAGGTATCGGGTCCCACGGGCAGGCCTATCGTTTGGCCGTCTTGCGAGTTGCGTGAAATCAAATCAATGAGATTTCCCACATGCTTTAGTGATCTATTTTTCTTTGCAAAGCTCTTCCCATGAACAGCCCAAGCAATTGCGTGAGTGTATATTGAATGATAAAAGGCACTTAAGTCGCTATTTATTATGTAGGCAAACCTAGCATTTAAATTTGAGAGAAAATACTCCCTTGATTCAAATACAGGCCTCTTTAGCGCTCTATCTCCGCTCCAATCGAATACCGATGGCGAAACTGAAATTTTGGATTTCTTCGAAATTTTTCGTAGCTCTATGTATTTATCAGAGAGTATTTTGGATAGAAAAAAATACGATGCCGGATTTATAAACGAGTGACGCCGATGGTGCTTAGAAAATCTTGGGTAGTTAAATGAAGAGCGATTTCCCTTATAGTAATAGTATGATGGCTCTTTCTGTTTTCCTATTGTTGGTATTTTTTCAAAATTCGACAACAGGTAGTTTCGGTATTTCCCGAGTTTTTCGCTATAGAAACACCTAGGCAGTTCCGGGGGGAAAAATCCTGCAGTAAGAAACCTGCGGTGACGAGCTCGCGCATTCTTCGCACTCATTCTGTGCTCCGGTAAAATACACGTTTCGGCAAGAATTGTCGGGCGTTCAGTCTAGGTGAACGAACAATTGTACCATATTGCGATCAACCAAGCATTAGTCAAAAGGTATTTTTAAAACTAGCCCCTGCGGGCCTCTGCTATCAGGACCTCACGCAAAATACTCCTGCAGCGGCCTGACCTCCAAGCTCCCCGCCTTCAGCGCCGCAATCGCTTCCGCCACCGCGGCCGCGCCCGACAGCGTGGTGTAATACGGCACCTTCTGCATCAGCGTTGCTCGCCGTAGCGACTTCGAGTCCGACACCGCCTTCTGGCCATCCGTCGTGTTGAAGACGATCTGCACCTGGCGGTTGCGGATGGCGTCTTCGATGTGGGGGCGGCCTTCCAGCACCTTGTTGATCTTTTGCGCGTCCACGCCGTTTTCGGCGAGGAAGCGGGCGGTGCCTGAGGTGGCCAGCACCTTGAAGCCGAGGCCGGCGAGGCGCTTGACCGCCGGCAATATGCCCTTCTTGTCCTCGTCGCGCACCGAGACGAACAGCGTGCCGGAGCGGGGCAGGTCTACGCCGGCGCCGAGTTGGCTCTTGGCGAAGGCCAGCGCAAAATCGCGGTCGAGGCCCATGACCTCGCCGGTCGAGCGCATTTCCGGGCCGAGCAATATGTCGACGCCGGGGAAGCGGGCGAAGGGGAACACGGCTTCCTTGACCGCGATGTGGCCTGGGTTTCTGGGGTCGGGCATGGCGCCGTAATGGGCGAAGGCGTCTTCCAGTTTTTCGCCGGCCATGATGCGGGCGGCGATTTTTGCGATCGGCCGCCCGATGGTCTTGGCGACGAAGGGCACGGTGCGTGACGCCCGCGGGTTGACTTCCAGCACATAGACCGTGCCGTCCTTGATCGCGTACTGCACGTTCATCAGGCCGCCGACATTGAGCGCGCGCGCAAGCGCCGCCGTCTGGCGCTCCAGCTCGTCGACCAGTTCGGAAGGCAGCGAGTGCACCGGCAGCGAGCAGGCGCTGTCGCCCGAATGGATGCCGGCCTCCTCGATGTGCTCCAATATGCCGGAAACGAAGGTCGACTTGCCGTCGCAGAGGCAGTCGACATCGACCTCGATGGCGCCACTGAGATAGGTGTCGAACAGCAGCGGGTTCTTGCCCAGCAGCGTGTTGATCTGGCCGGTCTTGTCGTTGGGGTATTTCTGCTTGATGTCCTCCGGCACCAGGCCGGGCACGGTGTCGAGCAGATAGGTCTGCAGCATGCTCTCGTCATGGATGATCTGCATGGCGCGGCCGCCGAGCACATAGGACGGGCGCACCACCAGCGGGAAGCCGAGCTCGCCGGCGACGAGGCGGGCCTGCTCGACCGAATAGGCGATGCCGTTCTTCGGCTGGCTGAGGCCGAGCTTGTGCAGCAGCTTCTGGAAGCGGTCGCGGTCTTCGGCGAGATCGATCATGTCGGGCGAAGTGCCGAGGATCGGGATGCCGGCTTTTTCCAGCGCGTCGGCAAGCTTCAGCGGCGTCTGGCCGCCGAACTGGACGATGACGCCGACCAGTTCGCCCGACGCCTGTTCGGCGCGCAGGATCTCCAGCACGTCTTCCGCCGTCAGGGGCTCGAAATAGAGCCGGTCTGAGGTGTCATAGTCGGTCGAGACCGTCTCCGGGTTGCAGTTGATCATGATCGCTTCATAGCCGGCGTCGCGCAGCGCAAAGGCGGCGTGGCAGCAGCAATAGTCGAACTCGATGCCCTGGCCGATGCGGTTGGGGCCGCCGCCGAGGATGACGACCTTCTTGCGCGACGAGACCTGCGCCTCGTTGGCCAGCGCGCCGGCGAACGGCACTTCATAGGTCGAGTACATGTAGGCGGTGGGCGAGGCGAACTCGGCCGCGCAGGTGTCGATGCGCTTGTAAACAGGATGAACGTCGAGCTTTTCGCGAGCTTTCTGAATCACTTCGGCGTCGGTCTTCGTCAGCGACGCGAGGCGGGCATCGGAGAAACCCATGGCCTTCAGCATGCGCAAATTGACGGCATCCTCGGGAATGCCGTGCTCGCGGATGCGTGCTTCCATGGCGACGATGCCGGCGATCTGTTCGAGAAACCACGGGTCGATCTTGCACATGGCGTGGACGTCTTCCAGCGAGGTGCCCATGCGGATCGCCTGCGCCACCATGCGCAGCCGGTCGGGCGTCGGCGTGCCCAGCGCGGCGCGAATGGCGTTGCGGTCGTCGGCGTGGTTGGCGGAACCGAGGCCAGGGATCTCGATCTCGTCCAGACCCGTCAGGCCGGTCTCCAGTCCGCGCAGCGCCTTCTGCAGCGATTCCTGAAAAGTGCGGCCGATGGCCATGACTTCGCCGACCGACTTCATGGCGGTGGTCAGCACCGGCTCGGCGCCGGGAAATTTCTCGAAGGCAAAGCGCGGGATCTTGGTGACCACGTAATCGATTGACGGCTCGAACGAGGCTGGCGTGGCGCCGCCGGTGATGTCGTTCTCCAGCTCGTCCAGCGTGTAGCCTACGGCGAGTTTTGCCGCGATCTTGGCGATCGGGAAACCGGTCGCCTTGGAGGCCAGAGCGGACGAGCGCGAGACGCGCGGGTTCATCTCGATGACCACCAGGCGGCCGTCGGCCGGGTTGACGGCGAACTGGACGTTGGAGCCGCCGGTCTCGACGCCGATCTCGCGCAGCACCGCGATCGAAGCGTTGCGCATCATCTGGTATTCTTTGTCGGTCAGCGTCAGGGCGGGGGCGACGGTGATCGAGTCGCCGGTGTGCACGCCCATCGGGTCGATGTTCTCGATCGAGCAGACGATGATGCAATTGTCCGCCTTGTCGCGGACAACCTCCATCTCATATTCCTTCCAGCCGAGCACGCTTTCCTCGATCAGCACTTCGGTGGTCGGCGAGGCGTCGAGGCCGGACTGGACGATCTCGTAGAATTCGGCGCGGTTGTAGGCGATGCCGCCGCCGGTGCCGCCCATGGTGAAGGACGGGCGGATGATGGCGGGCAGGCCGACATGGTCGAGCGCCTGGGCGGCGATCGCCATGCCATGGCTGATGTAGCGCTGCTTGCGGTCGCCTTCGCCGAGGTTCCAGCGGGTTTCCAGCGCGTCGAGCGCTGCGTCGAGATCGGCAGGCGCCTCGGCCTCCACCGGCCTTCACAGTGGCGCGCTCGGCCTCATGCATCTTGCGGTCGGTGTTCTTGACGTCGGTGGCGTTGGCCAGCATCGACTTCGGCGTTTCCAGCCCGATCTTCTTCATCGCCTCGCGAAACAGCGCGCGGTCCTCGGCCTTGTCGATGGCCGTGGCATCGGCGCCGATCATCTCGACATTGTAGCGCTCGAGCACTCCCATGCGGCGCAGCGACAGAGCGGTGTTTAGCGCGGTCTGGCCGCCCATGGTCGGCAGCAGCGCGTCGGGCCGCTCCTTGGCGATGATCTTGGCGACCACTTCAGGCGTGATCGGCTCGATATAGGTGGCGTCGGCCAGTTCCGGGTCGGTCATGATGGTGGCCGGGTTGGAATTGACCAGGATGACGCGGAAGCCCTCTTCCTTCAGCGCCTTGCAGGCCTGCGTGCCGGAATAGTCGAACTCGCAGGCCTGGCCGATGACGATGGGGCCGGCCCCGATGATCAGGATCGACTTGATGTCAGTGCGTCTTGGCATGTCAAAGGTCCGTTCGGCGGGCGGCTTGCACAAAAAACCGGGACGGGAAGACCCGGCCGGTTGTGCTCGCGATTCTGGTATCAGGCTAGGAGGGCCTTATAGGGAAGAGTTTTGACTGATGTAACCCCGAAAATGCGAGGTAGGGGAGTAGGGGAG
>NZ_RZTC01000181.1:0-7456 GCF_004023165.1 Mesorhizobium sp. M7A.F.Ca.MR.176.00.0.0
GTCGTCGCGGCCGCCGCGAGCGCGAGGCGCTGCCGCCAGGCGCCCGCCCATTTTTCGTCCCGGCGCACGACAGCATCGAGCGCGGTCAGCGCCGCGCCGGACGCAAGCGCAGCATCTTCGACGGTTTGCGCCGTCTCGACGGCCCGGCGCAGCCAGGATGGCACAGTCGCCATGGGCGCGATCGGCGCGGCGCCGAGCGGCTGGACGGCGTGGCGGGAAGGCGGTTTGGCGTGGCGAATCATCGCCGGCAGCATGAGTCATCGCGGCGCTTTTTGCAATCATCTCGGCCATAAAGCGCCGGGGATGTCGAACGACGTTCGTGTCCGGTAAGCTTGCCTTATCGGACGTAACCGAAGCGCCGCTAGCGCAGCACCTGCAGCCCGTGCTTGTCGACCACAAACAGCAGCTTCAGCGCCATGCCACTCGGCCGCTTGGCTCCGGTCTCCCATTTCTGCACCGTCGATTCGGATGTGTTCAGATAGCGCGCAAACACCGGCTGGCTGACATGGTTCTTCTCCCGCAGCGCCTTGATCGCGTCGGGCTCGATCGCCGGCGGCACCGTCAGGCAGCTCTCGTCGAAGCTGCGCATCGTCGCCTTGTCGATCGCCCCGACCTTGTAGAGCGCGCTCGCCGAGCTGTGGATCGCCTCGAAGGCGTCGGACTTGTATTTTCTAGCCCTGCTCATGTGCATATCTCCAAAAAATCTCCGTCTGCCAGCAATTCGCCGAGCTGCCGATCGGTCAGCCCAGCATAAGCCTTGGCCAGGCTGCGGAACTGGGCGAGTTCGTCGTCATCAATGTTGGCCCTGTCCTGCTTGGCGAACAGATACTCGTAGACCCAGAACCGACCGGATTTGGCCAGGATGATCGATCGGTGCCGGTTGTCGTTCAGACGCTTCTTGAACACGCCACCGCCAAGATCTTCGGCTTGTCCCAACGCCACCTGCGCAATCGCCTTGCACAGTGCCACGTCCCTGATTCGCGCCTTGCGCGCCGCCTTGGCGAACCAGGCCGTCTTGAACGTCCGCTGCGTCATGGTTTTATATAGCACCAGGTGCTATGGATTGCAAACGCTGCGGTGCCGCCGCCGAACACCGGTTGGCCGACAGCCGGTTCCGTACCGCTAGTGGGTCTACACGTCAGTCAGATCCTCGGGATATCGGCCACCGCGCGCGTGGAACAGCCACCACGTTTGCGCGCCGCGCGTTGAAACGACCAGACAGTGGGGCTCATCCAGCGCCGGCTCGATCAAGCCCAGACGGACGAGCGGAATGATGGTCTTTTCGCCGATCGACTTGTCATGGTACGAAAGCCCGGGCACGACAAGGCGCCATCCCGGCGTTCCGCGCTCGGTCGTGGCCGCCGCGAGATAGCCCATTTCCGATGGCGACTCGCCACGCCCCAAGGTGAACAGGCAGATGCTCCAGAAGGCGTTTCGCGGACGCGGCGGGATGAGCGCCCAATCGAGCGGACCGTCCTGCGCCGCCGGCTCTTGGCTTTGCGACGGCCGGCCCACCCGGTTGTCCTCAAAGCCTTGGCGATAGGCCTTTTCCAGCGCCCGGGCGATGGCGCCCGCCGTGTCGACGGCCATGCCGTATTTCCGGTCATGGCGGTCCTTGGCCACGATGTCGCGGGCCATCTCACGAAACCTGGCCTTGCGATAGGGATCAGCGGCGATTTGCGTTGATTTCTTGATCGCTTTCTTGATCACCGAGGTTCCCTTCGGGCAGGTCGCTGTCGCGCTGGCGTGTACGGATATGGGCCTAAGCCTGCGGGTGCGTGAGATGCCGATGCAATGGACAGCCTCGCTGTTTGGCTGCAAGCTGGCGCCGACTCGACTCTTCTGATTCAATCGCACAATTGAGCCATGGACAAGCTACTGAAACCAGATGGCGCGGACTCCCATCAAGACCCGCAAGCCGACCGGCGTCGCGACAACGGCCCGCCCGGCGAATTCGCAGGTCTGCCCGACATCGTCGATCTGGTCATGGAGATGGGACGCCCATCGCGGTCGCCGGCGCATCTCGAAGCGCTCGTCGAGACGGCAAAAGACTACGCCAAGGCCGCCAGCTCCGAAAACACGCGAGACGCCTACACCAAGGACTTTTCGCATTATTCGTCCTGGTGTCGCCGCAACGGTTTTGAGCCCTTGCCCCCAGAGGTACAAACAATCGGCCTCTATATCAGCGCCTGTGCCTCAGGCACCGCCGCCGGCGAGCCGAAACGCGGCATTCCCGCCCTTTCGGTCGCAACGATCGAGCGGCGCCTCTCCGGCCTGGCCTGGAATTTTACCCAGCGCGGATTTTCTCTCGACCGTGCCGATCGCCATATTGCCACCGTGCTCGCCGGTATCCGCAGAAAACACGCAAAGCCGCCGCGGCAGAAGGAGGCCGTCCTCGGCGATGACATCAAGGCAATGATCGCGACGCTCGGGCACGATCTGCGCGGGCTGCGCGACCGCGCTATTTTGCTCCTAGGCTTTGCCGGCGGGTTGCGGCGCTCGGAAATCGTCGGCCTCGACGTCGTGCGCGACGACAAGAGCGACGGCGCCGGCTGGATCGAGATTTTTGCCGACAAGGGCGTGCTGGTGACGCTGCGCGGCAAGACCGGTTGGCGTGAGGTCGAGGTCGGCCGCGGCTCCAGCGATTTTTCTTGCCCGGTTGTCGCGCTGGAAACCTGGATCAGGCTCGGAAGGATCGCGCGCGGTCCGCTGTTCCGGCGCATCTTCAAAGACAACAAGACCGTCGACGTCGAACGACTTTCCGACAAGCATGTCGCCCGCCTGGTCAAGCAGACGGCGCTCGCCGCCGGCGTCCGCTCCGATCTTCCGGAAGCGGAGCGTGCGCTGCTGTTCTCAGGGCATTCGCTGCGCGCCGGCCTTGCCTCCTCCGCGGACATCGAGGAACGTTACGTACAGAAGCAGCTCGGCCACGCCTCGGCCGAGATGACCCGCAAATATCAGCGCCAGCGCGATCGGTTCCGGACCAATCTCACCAAGGCGAGCGGGCTGTAGGAACCATAAGTCCCCTGCCCTGCCGCTACTCAGTGCCTAGCAGCGGGAGTCTGCTTGTCGGAGGCTCGTCCTAGGACGACAGGGCACGGCCTCAGGCTCCCTACCTACGCGAGGCGGAGCGGCTTGCCGGCGAGGCCTGATGCTGCAAGAATCGAGGAGTGTTGTGGCGCGAACGCAATACCCATCGCGCGCCCTGACCCTAGCCCGAATTGGCCAACAAATCGTAAACGCGGGAGCGCGCAGCCATGGAAACCAGGATCATCGACAGCCGCAACGATTTCGCGCAATGGGCGATCGATAGGTCCAATGCGATCCTGATGGATCAGGGTTCGGAACTCGCCACCGCGGCCCGCAATGGAAACGAAGCCCAAATCGGTGAGACAGCACAGGCGCTCGGCCAGGCGATCGTCGATGCGCTGATCGAGGCCTTCGACGGTCTCGCAGGCGACGAATGAGCCACCGCTTGGCCCGCACGACTGGCTGCGCCAATGGAAACGGCGGCCGGTACGCGGGCTCCCAGATCCACCAGCCATCATGAATTCGGACTGCGCTGAATCCGCTTCGGCGGCATCGCGTCAGGGCTCCGAAAGGCCCCTTCCCCTCAATCAATCGAAACCGTAACTTAGAAACCGCGGTTCGAAATTTCAGCTTAGCGCTTCAATTGAAGTCGGGAAGTAAAACCGACAGCGGCGCGGGCGAGCGGCCCCAGCAGGCTGTTCAGGGGCAAATCGACGAGTTGGTAAGCCATTGATTTGTTTGTAGCTGATTCACGCAACGGAAGCTATAGCACCGGTTACTTCCGTCACAGGCGATGATCCCTGGGAACAAGCTAACTATCGATAATGACCTCATATCGGGACTGTACAGCACGAGGCCTTGGGACGCTCAGGAGGCCGAAAAACGTTGATTTACCGGCTCATCGAAGCGGTACGAGCGATATAAAGGGCAACTAGAGACGTTTACAAACGATCGTTTGCTGATGTCTTCGGTGTTTGTACAACACTCCTTTCCCGATCCTGAGAAACGCCGCAAATGGCTCGTGAAGCGCAAAATCGACGCTCCGGTCGACCACAGGCCTGGCAAATCGGCTACTGCGCCGTTGCCCAGCTCGAGCGTGCGTTGATTTCGGAGCGGACCAAGGCCGGCATCATCGCCGCACGATCGAAGGGGCGGCTGGCAGGCAATCCTGGTAGCCGCGAGCGCAAGCTCGAAGCCCTGGCGAAGATGACGGCCGTGCAACAGGCTATTCGGACACGGATTCACGGTAGCGGCGTAACGATCACGGGCGAGCGGTCAGTTGGAGCGGCATGAGGCCATTAGCGTCCACTTCAATGCTGTACCGCCTGTCGCGCAGCCTGAAAGATCTCCTGCACCTCATGGAGAAGATCGAGCCGCGGGCGCTGGGTTCCGCTCGCTCACCGAGGCGATCGAGACCACCACGCCGGCTGGCCGCATGATGATGCAGATGGTCGGCAGATTCGCCGAATTCGAGCGCGCCATGATCCGCGAGCGGACGAGCGCAGGGCTGGCTGAGGCCCGGCTGGAAGGTCGCGTTGGTGGGCGACGGCGCAAGCTCGATGACAAAAAGCGGCGTGAGATCGCCGAGTCCGTCATTTCGGGCCGCGAGTCTGGCGCCGAAATGGCAAGGCTATATGACGTGAGCGAGCCAACCGTCTCAAGAATCGTTGCCAAATTTCGCCAGCAGGAGGCACATCAAGCACTGGAATGACTTGGCTTGAATGACCGCACGGGGTGGAGCTTTGCCGTCCGTCTCGCCCTACTCGACCGAGCAGGAAGAGCACAATGCGGGACCTTCGGAGGCTTTTCCGGCGATATAGAAGGGCGCTATGCAGAAGCCGAGAAAAACCTGAGGACACAATGGTGAGCATTCGCCCGGTTAGATGGGAAGACGTTGACGCACTGTATGCTATTTCCCTTGCGACTGGCTTTGAGGGGGGCGATGCGTCACACCTCTACGAGGATCCAAAGCTGATGGGGCATATCTACGCCGCGCCGTATGCGGTGCTTGAGCCGCAGCTTGCCGTAGTTGTCGAAGACTCCCGGGGTGTTGCGGGCTTTGCCGTCGGAACAATAGATACACTGGAATGGGAGGATCGACTCGAAAGGGAGTGGTGGCCGCAACTTCGCCTGCGCTATGCCGATCCACCTGAAGCGTTACGGGATTTATGGACGCCGGACGAGCGGCGGGCATCCATGATCCACCACCCGGCGCGAACGCCGGCAGCCGTGGTTAGCAAGTATCCGGCTCATCTTCACATGAATCTTTTGCCCCGCGTCCAAGGGAGCGGGCTTGGCTCAAAGCTGTTCGATAAATGGCGAAGCTTCGCGGTCGAACATGGTATCAAAGGTATCCATGTCGGCGCCAATCGCGCGAACAAGGGAGCGATCGGCTTCTGGCGGAAAATTGGTTTTGCGGAACTCAGCATTAAGGACGCTGCGAAGGGACGAACGGTCTGGATGGCACACGACTAAAGCCAACGCCCGCAAAGGGCTCAATGAAGCCGTTCATCGCCTCGTCGGTGGACGACGGAGAGGGCGAACCTTGCCGATCAGGCAGCGGCGAAATGCCTACCGTGAAGAACTTGACGCACACAACTTACCGTGAATCTGTGTCCCAATAATGCACAGGGGCGGCCCCTATTATGGCCGACGGCTACAATCAACGATGAACCAGTGGCTTCCGACGGTCCGCCGGATGCGATCAGACCACAACTGGGACGATATCGCTCGGGTCCTGAAGCAGCGCGACCTCGACTGGACGCCTGAACGACTGCGGCGGGCAGTGAGGTGGCTCGTCACCGAGCACCTGGCTGATGCCACACTGCTGAAGCGGGCGTCTCCCATAGTGCGGATCGAAACCGGCCCGGCTGATCATGACCCGCGCCCCGGCTTGTCGAGACTGCGGCGCAACGCATCGCTGATTTCCAGCCGGGATTCGGTGCGCACAATCTTGCCTGCCGTCTCCAAGTCGACGGCCGCGGCTTCAGCTCCGGTTCCGGTCGTCTTCGACGCGTCAAGCTTTGCCCGCAGCAAGGCCATCACCATCGGCCAGACCGAGAACTTTCCGGCCTTTGCTCGGTCCGTCAGGCTGCGCAAATAGCCGCCGGCGCTGTTGATCTGGTCCTGCCGCTGGTAGATCGCGGCAATGGTAATCGCCGCCTGCTGTTCACCCATGGCCGTCCGCGCTTCCTCCCAGGCGCTGGGGCTGATGCCCATGGCCGGCCGGGCAACCTCGGCCGCGGCCAGAAATTCACGCCAGTTGCGGATTCCGCCGCCGCCCTTCACCAGCCAAAGCATGTTCGGGCAGGCATCCAGCACAATTCCTAACGGCAGCTCGCGCTTCGGCAGGCTCCGTATGTTGTCGGTGTCCGCAACGTTGCCGCCCGCTTCATCTTTATTTCCTAAGCCATTTTCAGATTCAGATTTAGAGTCTGGTTTTGAATTCTGTATGTGGCGTCCGTTTTGGGACTCATTGGCGTCCACTTTCTGTCTTTTTACAAATGATTCCAATGCTTCACGCACTTCAGCCCAAAGGCCCTCCAGATCCTCGGCAATCGCCTCCAAGGTCTGTCGGGGGGCGGTGCGTGGTATCTGGCCGACAATCGCCTGGTAGGCCTGCTGGACCCTGCCCCAGTTCGCCGGCACGCCTTCCTCAATTCCAGCGTCGATCATCTTGACGATGTCACGCCGGCATATGGTTAGCCGCTCCTTAACGAGCCGAAAGGCCTTCTTCTCAGATCTGACCGCTTCCGCCAGCTCCTTGAACTCCTCTGCGCGCGCGACGATCGGCGAAATGTCGAAGCCATAGGCTTGCTCGATCTCGCCCCCCTGCCCTTTCCGGGCGAAGCGCTTGCCGTTTGGGCTGTCCCGACGGATGATCAATCCGCACTCCACCAGGACGGCCAGGTGCCGCCGCAAGGTCGTTGGCGGCATTCCGTTGGCGCGGCGGATAAGCTGCTCGTTTGATGGCCAGACGATCAGCTCGCTGTCGCCATAAAGCGCCGTGTCCGGATGGAACGACAACAGCGCGTCGAGAATGGCCAAAGCGCGATCAGAGGCGCCCAGAGCGATCCTGGCATCCTTGATATCTTGGAAGACGTGCCACTTGTGGACGGTCGCGTCCTTCGACACCGCCCTTGCGGTGACTTGGCTTGAGATCATGCCAAGCGTCATCGGCCGCCGCCCGAAGGGCGTCGTTGAAAAATGCGTTTCCATTGTCTTTACCTGTGTTCAGGCAAAAGAAATCCGCTCGCCAAAACGGCGCGGGGCTCGATCAGCCCTTGACGGTGATTCCCGGAAATGCGATTCTCTCAGTTGCCACACTACAGAGAAGGGCTTCCGGAATTCGTTTCGGTGGCCTTTTTCTTTTGCGGTTTCGTACTTTTCTTACATATGCTCCGTCTTCTGGAACTCTTGATAAAAG